>JAGHCL010000218.1 GCA_021160485.1 Candidatus Desulfofervidaceae bacterium | reverse complement strand
GTATAATCTAAAAGAATATGACATTTATGAAGCCCATTTTAAACCTTATCTGGCGCAGTTTAATCTTTGTTGTTTGGACAATCAGTCTTTGCTTTCTACCGCCAAAGGTATTTGCGAATAATACCGTTGTCCTTCTCTACCATAAATTTGGCGATAATCGCACTCCTTCCACTAATGTTAGCCTGGATGCCTTTAAGGCACAAATGCTTTATTTAAAAACACACCATTATCAGGTAATTCCTTTAAAAAGGCTAATTATGGCCTTAGAAAAAAAACAGATGCTTCCACCAAAGGCAGTAGTGATTACAATAGATGATGGTTATAAGTCTGTTTATATAAATGCCTTTCCTATCCTGAAAGAGTTTGGCTATCCGTTTACTGTATTTTTACCTACCGAAGCAATAGAAAAGCACTTTCCAGATTATCTTAGCTGGAAAGAGGTAAAACAGATGCAAAAAGCGGGGGTAGATTTCCAGGATCATAGCTATGCTCACCACCGTCTGGGATTTGTGCCAGAAGGAATGACAGAAAGTGTTTATAGAAATTGGATAAGAAAAGATTTAAAAAAGAGTCGTTTTATTTTTAAATCTCGCCTGGGTTATGAACCTGATTATCTGGCCTTTCCTTATGGATATTACAATAAGATTCTAATTGAAGAAGCGTTGAAATTGGGTTATAAGGCACTTTTGACCCAGGACCCTGGCGTAGTAAGTGAAGATACATCCCTAAGCCTTATCCCCCGTGAGCCCATCTTGGGTAAGGAATGGGCAACGATGAAACATTTTATCCAGATATTACACCGTGTTGATTTGCCTTTATTTCAACACAAACCAGAAATTGGTTTTCTTAAACAAAATCCGCCTCCTGAAATAAGTGGCATTCTAAAATATCCACAGCGATACCTGCCAGGGAGTTTTGGCATTTATGTAAGCGAATGGGGTTGGCAAAAGGCCCAGTTTGACCAAAAAACTGGTAAGGTGTTTATCCGCAATCTCCCTGTGCTCAAACGAAAGGTAAATCGCATTGCCATAACAGGTATAGAACGCAGGAGTGGTAAACCTGCCGTCAATTTCTGGATGGTTATTTTACCTTAGCTCCTACGTCTATATCTGTATCCACTGTTGTAAGCACCATTTTTTCATTACTAGAGGCTGCCAAAATCATACCTTCAGACAGGATTCCCCTAATTTTAGCTGGTTTCAGATTGGCAACGATCAAAACCTTCTTCCCGATTACTTCTTCTGGTTTATACGCCTTGGCAATACCAGCGACTACGGTTCGAGTTTCATCACCTAAATCTACACTTAATTTGAGCAATTTATCCGCATTGGCAATTTTTTCTGCCTGAATGATCTTTCCTACACGGATGTCCAAACGAGCAAATTCTTCAATGGTAATTTCCTGTTTTTTCTGTTTTTCTTTTTTCTCTGCGCCCTGTGAAGTTGTCTCTAATCTGTCTTTCCTTGGGAATAAAGGTTTAGGTTTTTGCACCTGGGTCCCGGGTTTTATCTGTCCCCATTTAATACCTTCTTCCCAGGGCAAAGATGTAACACCTAAAGCTGCTTCTATCTTTTGGGCCGTTTCAGGCATGACAGGATGTAAAAAATAAGCAATAAGCCGTAATCCTTCCATCAGCACAAACAATACCGTATTTAATCTTTCTTCTTGCCCTGCCTTAGCCAAGGCCCAGGGCGCAGTGGTATCAATAAATTTGTTCAGGACATTGATAAATTCCCAGAGACTAAACAGGGCCTTATGAAAGGCAAACGCTTGCGTATTCTCCACGTAACTTCGTACCATTTCTTCGGCCCGTTTTTTTATGTCTGTTTCCATCTGGGTTTCAGCACCAGGAACAGGGATTTTACCCTGATTAAATTTATGCACCATAGTAAGAGAACGATTTACCAAATTTCCCAAATCGTTAGCCAAATCAGCATTAAAACGCTCAATCAGGGCCTCTTCACTGAAATTGGCATCCAACCCAAAGGGCATTTCCCGCAAGAGAAAGTAACGAAAGGCATCCAGGCCGTATTTTTCTTTCATTTCCAAAGGCGAAACTACATTTCCTAAAGATTTGGACATTTTTTCTTCTTTTACATTCCAGTAACCGTGGACATGCAAATGCCTATATGGCTCAATTCCAGCAGCATGAAGCATAATGGGCCAATAAATCCCATGAGGTTTTAAGATATCCTTTGCAATGATATGGTTGGCCACTGGCCAGAATTTTTTAAATAAATCTCCTTCAGGATATTCCAAGGCGGATAAATAATTGACCAAGGCGTCAAACCAGACATAAGTAACAAAATCTTCATCAAAAGGTAACGTAATGCCCCAGGTTAACCGTTTTTTCGGACGAGATATACAGAGGTCTTCTAGAGGTTCCCGCAAAAAGCCCAGGACCTCATTGCGATATCTTTCTGGCTGAATAAAATCCGGATGGGCATGAATATAGTCAATTAACCACTGTTGATATTTTCTCATTCGGAAAAAATAATTAGCTTCTTTTAACAAAACTGGTTCTGTTTTATGATCTGGACACTTACCATCTACCAGTTCTTTTTCTGTAAGAAAACGTTCACATCCAAAACAGTATTTACCTTCATACTCACTGAGATAAATTTCTCCTTTTTCATAAAGCCTTTGCAACACATATTGGACAACTTTTTTGTGATAATCGTAAGTAGTCCGAATGAATTTGTCATACTTAATATTTAGCTTGTCCCATGTGGTGCGGAAACAGTGGCTGATTTCATCCACATATTCTTGTGGTGTCTTCCCTAGTTTTTGAGCAGCCTGAACAATCTTATCTCCATGTTCGTCCGTGCCGGTGAGGAAAAAAGTTTCATAACCCATAAGTTTATAAAAACGGTTGATTGTATCTGCCACAATAGTGGTATAAGCGTGTCCTAAATGTGGTTTGGCATTGACATAATAAATGGGCGTGGTGACATAAAAACATCGCATATCAAGAAACCTCCACTCTTCTTTTAATTTACGAAGTGATGAATTAACCAGGATTAATTATTTTTATCTTCCGTGGTCTTTGTCTTGTCTTTTGTTAACTTGAGGTATCCACATATCTATGCTTCTGTTTCTTTTAAGGTTACATTTAAATCTTTAAGCCTTACTTCTACTTCTTGTCCTTCAGGTGTTTCTATAAATGCCGATTGTCGCAGTAAACTGTATCTTACAATTTTACCTTCTATATTATCTATCTTAACAGTTTCTCCACAGGGAGGAAGACCTTCTTTGAATGTCTGATAAAGGGGAAATTCATAGGCCAAACAGCACATCAATCTTCCGCAAAGACCGGAAATCTTTTCAGGGTTAAGAGACATATATTGCTCTTTTGCCATTTTTACAGAAACAGGAACAAAAGTATTCAAGAACAAACTGCAGCATAATTCCCTTCCGCAGGGTCCTATACCTCCTATCATTTGTGTTTCATTTCTTACTCCAATTTGACGTAACTCAATTCGCATCCGAAAGCGTTTAACCAGGTCTTTGAGTAATTCTCTAAAGTCAACTCGCCCATCAGCGGTGTAGTAAAAAATAAGTTTACTTTTATCAAAAAGACATTGTGCCCGAATGAGTTTCATCTCTAATTCATGGGACTTGATTCTTTCCGCACAAAATCGGAAAGCAATCCTTTCCAAAGCAGCATTTTTAGCATCCTGGATCAGGTCGTCTTTAGTGGCTTTTCTCTCAATCTGGGGAAGAGGTAATTCCTTTGCCATTTCTATTCTTTCTATTACCTGACCTAAATATGGCCCCCTTTCCAATTTGGCAAGAACGTAATCTCCCTTTTTTATTTTAACGTCATTTGTAACGAATTTATAAATTCGGTTATCCTTCCTAAATTTCACACCAAGAACTATCATAGGCTTCCTTCACCCCAAAACAAATGCTCTAAAATGAGTTTTTTTTGCACATTTTGTTTAAGCAGTTTTCTAGCTTCTTCTATAGTCTTGAGTTTTTTTTGTAGCTCTTTCTCTGTATAATCTTGAGCTAAATTAGCATATTCTGAAATAAAATTTTCATTTATCAAAAATTCCTTACACCCCTTTTTAAACAGCAAAAGGTCTCTCCATACTCCCTGGAAAAATTCCAAGAAGTTCAAGAAATCTTCGTTTTTCTCTAAGTTTTTAGCTATGGTTTCAACTGAGTTTAATAAACTATTTATGGATATTTCCTTCTTAATCCAGTGTACAATTAAGCTTAAATTTATCTCTCTTTCCAAAAATGCTAAAGCCTTGCCCAGACTGCCTTCGGCCAGGTGAGCTAGAAAAAAAGCCTTTTGGGGAAATATCCCCCTTTTTTCTAACACTTCTTGAATGATTTTTAAAGGGAGAGGGCGAAAAATTACTACCTGACATCGTGAAATTATAGTAGGAAGTAACTGAGATTTATGTTGAGCAATTAAGATAAGAATGGTGTTTAAAGGGGGCTCTTCTAGGGTTTTTAAAAAGGCATTTGCTGCTTCAGCTGTCATTAAATCAGCATCATTGATAATAACAACCCGTTTTCTGGCTGAAGCAGGCTTGAAAGAAAGACTGTGTTGAACCTTTCTTATCTGTTCAATTTTAATACTTTGTCCTTCTGGCTGGATGAATAGAACATCAGGGTGGGTTCCAGCATTTATTTTTTTACAATTAAGACATTTTTCGCAGGCATCACCCTCTCGTAAAGAGAGGCAATTTAAGACTTTGGCAAAATTTAGGGCTACGGTGCTTTTACCAATACCATCTATACCTGTAAACAGATAGGCTGTGGCCAGTCTTTCTTGCCTAATAGCGTTTTTTAGCCAGCCCACTACCTGCGTTTGTCCCAATATATCTTTAAAGGCCATATGTCTGCACCAAATGTCTAATTTTTGTCTGAATTTCCATTACTGGCAAGGTAGCATCAATGATTTTTATGCGTCTGGGATCTGCTTTTGCCAGTTTTAAAAATCCTTCTCTTACCCGTTTATGAAAGGCAAATTCCTCCTGTTCAATCCGATCCAAATTCCTGTCTTTAATCCTTTTTAGACCAATTTCCACTGGACAGTCTAACAGAAAGGTCAAATGGGGCAAGGGCAAGTTTAAACAGGAAAAACAAGTTTGAATAAAGGAAATGTCTATTTTTCTGCCATATCCTTGATAAGCTAAAGTAGAATCATGATACCTATCGCAGAGAACAATTTTCCCCTGTTTAAGTGCAGGTTTGATTTGTTTTTGAACGTGTTCAACTCTGTCAGCTATATATAACAACAACTCCGCCTGAGCACAGGGAGAAAGAATAGGGGAAAGTAAGATCTCTCTCAGTTTTTCCCCTAGGCTAGTATCTCCGGGTTCATAAGTAATATAAATCTTCTTCCCCTGCTGAACTAGCCAATTTGCCAGCAGCTTCAATTGTGTGGTTTTACCACATCCCTCTATACCTTCAAAGGTAATAAATACACTCATATCCGCATATTACAGGGGTAATAAAATTATACACTTGGTGCCCCTGCCTACGGTGCTTTCTATCTTTATGTCACCGCCATGGTCTTTAATAATACGGTAAGAGATGGTGAGCCCAAGGCCAGTTCCCTTTCTTTTGGTAGTAAAAAAGGGATTAAAAATCTCTTTCAATTTCTCTGGCGGGATCCCAGGACCTGTATCTTCAATTTCTATCCGTACATATCCATTTTCTTTCTCAGAAACGACATTTATTTTGCCTCCATCGGGC
>JAGHCL010000061.1 GCA_021160485.1 Candidatus Desulfofervidaceae bacterium | reverse complement strand
TCTGATTTATAATACATTATGGAACAACACTGTTCTTGGGGCCTATCTAAAAACAAATTTAGCACTTGAGGAACTTCAGGATGTCATTGACTGGTTTAAAAACAAATTAAAGCCAATAATTACGCCAAGAACTGAGTTATTTTCTTTTATTTTTGATAAGCTGGAAAAAGAACGAATAGATAAAACCAGGATTCTTAAATTGTTAAAGAAAGCAGATTTCTGGGTCAATGATATTGTAATAAATGAAGAAACAGAAAAAGTTACTAATAAAATTTTAGAAAGACTAAAAATAATCCTGCCTGAAAAGGATGTCAAACAGATAGAAAAGCAAGGAGAGATAACGATAAAAGAGCTATTGTTTAAACATTCTGTTAATAACCAGGAATTTATTCTTCCTTTAGAAGAAGAATCTGCTGGGACCCAACGATATTATGAGCTTTGTGGAATTCTGGATATGATGTTAAATAATGAAATTATAGTGCCCATTGATGAATTGGAATCCTCTTTGCATCCTGATTTAATAAAACACTTTTTATTAATGTTTTTAAAAAATGCTAAAAATTCTCAATTAATAGCTGCCACTCATCACAGAGAACTGTTAATGGAAAGAGATATTTTAAGGAAGGATGCTATTTGGTTCACAGAGAGAAAAAAGAATGGTTCTGCTGACCTATACTCCCTTGCAGACTTTGATACTTCAAAAATAAGGAAGACAAGTTCTATTTATAACGCATACAAAATTGGCAAATTGGGAGCTGTTCCTAATTTGAAAGATTTTTATCTTGACATTGAAAATGAGAAGAACTAGGCCCAGAAGGCAACTTAGGACTGTCTATTGTGTGGTTATAGAAGGAGAAACAGAACGTTGGTATTTACAACTAATGCAAAAACATGAAAACTTACCCAAAGTAGCTATAAAACCTGAGTTACCCAAAAAGAAAAAGCTTAATGAAATTAAAGCTTTGTTAAAAGAGCTTCTTGAAAATGGTTACGATAAAATATTTTGGTTGGTAGATTTAGATGCCATTATAACACATAAGCAACATAGGAAATTACAGCAGATTATTGATTCTTTTAAGAAGAAAAAGGAAATAGAAATTTTGATAAATAATCCTTGTTTAGAATTTTGGTATCTGCTTCATTTTTGTAATACAGGAAAAGGCTACTCTTCTTGTGATAAAGTAGTGAAGGAAATAAGAAAAAAATGCAAGCCTTTATTCAATTATCAAAAGTCGGAAAGATATTATAAAAGCAATCCTGACATTTATGAAAGATTGAAAAAGTATCAAAAAAACGCAATGGAAAATGCTAAAGACTTGATAAGCAAAACCAAGATTTAGAAACACCAAAGGCTCAGATTTATAAGTTATTAGAGGCTTGCGATTTAGAGTAGGAAAAGTTTAGACAATGTTACTCTGCTTCAGTTTGTTCTTCTCCAACTATCCTGGCTGCATAAGCAATAGCATTTAAAATATCTTCTTTTTTAAGATCATACTCTTCCATTATCTCTTCAAAACTCAAACCGGCGGCCAGTTTGCCTAAGACTACATCTACTGGTACCCTGGTATTTTTGATAACTGGCTTACCAAACTTAATTTCTTTATCTACCACTATTCCTGGAGCTATTTCTTTCATAAGCCCTTTTCTCCCTAAAAACTCTATCTTGTTTTTACACTTTATACCACATCTTACTCCACAAAACAAATCTGTTTTGTTGAGTTTTAACCTCTTTAAAAGCCTTATCCCTGTTATGGCCTATAAACTTACTTTTGCTTATTTTTTCCTGCATTTTGGTTAATCATACCCTTTGCCTTCAATCTCCCAAAACTACACAAAAGGGTCTATTTTGTTTAGTTTGCACTAAAAAGGTGGATTCCAAAAACACCTTTTTTTGAACTTCCTCTGGCAGACCGGCACCCGGGTAAGTGAGGCGATAGCCATAAGACTTAAGAATGTGGACCTATACGGCAGAGCCATAAGGGTGCCAAACCTAAAGCGCAAAAAAGGCAGCGCAGAGCGCATAATTCCGATAAAAGACAGCCTGGTGGCCGAGATAAGCACCTATGCGCTTAAAAAGCGCTTGTCAGCGGAGGACAGACTATTTAAATTCAGCCGGTTCAGGGCCTACCAGATAGTCAAAGAGGCCTGCCGCAAAGCTGGTATACATGATGAACGGGCACATCCACACACTTTCAGGCACAGCTATGCCATAAACCTGCTTTCCCAGGGCGTGCCGATTATCGTTGTTCAAAAGTTGCTTGGCCACAGTAACATCAAAAACACCCTGATTTACTTGCAAATAGTCCAGAAAGATGCCAGGAAGTTCTTGGAGGAAGTAAGGTTTTGAGTTGCGCCTTAAGGCGCAAGCTTCGTGGCTGGCCTGTTCGTCCAGCCACTTCGCTGGAATGACCTTCGCTTCGCTTCGGCCAGGCAGTCCCGAACGAACAGGGAGGAACTGCCGGGAAACCCATTAGCTATCCTGCTCCTCACACCAGGCCCGGATAATCTGAACATAAGCATCTAGTTCTTTCTTTTTAAAGGTGAAAAAGTCTATAACCCCGGATACTACCAGCTTTTTAACCCATTCTTCATCTCTTCCCACAGCTTTGGCAAAGCCCAACAAATTCCTTTTCCTTTGATAAAAGCTGCTTCTGGCATTTTTGATTGCCTGCCTGATGGTGTTACAGGTTTTTCGGAATGCCCCACGATTTGCCTCACACTTTTGAGCCAGATTGGGGTGCATCTTTAACACCATCCGCAACGCCGATTGAAAGTCCCTCACTACGACTATATTACCCTCTCCTGGATAGGAAAACTCAGGGATCCAGCTTTTCAAAAGGTGTCTGAGAAAGACAATCTTAACTGTATTTTTAATCCTCGCTTGTTTTGCCATAAACAAAAAATCTCCCTTGAAACACAAACAAATAAGGTAATGTTTAAGTCCTGTTAATTTTTTCCCTGCCTTAATATACAGTTATGTTTAAGCCCTCTAAAAAATTATCCACTAACAGACCCTGCTCAAATTTAAGATTACCCTGCCTTTAAAGAGGCAGGGCAGATGGCCTAAACTGCCTGCTGTAACTCCTTCACCCAGCCAGAGTGCCTGGCAATTCCACCCATCTCAAATCCCTTTTTTACCAGCCAATATTCCTCAAGCAATTTCCGGACAAGCTGCTTTTTAAATGGACACTTAATTTTATCCTTATATGCCTCAAGCAGGGCAATGGACGCCTCAAGCATCTCAAGGGCTTCACTAGAAATGTCTTTGTCAGTGAGACAGACAGCCAGGAACCTGGGCGGCAAAAGAGGCGTTGAGGCTAGCTTTTTGCCAGAGTAACAATCGCAAAAATCAAGCTTTACAAAATTGATTTTATGCCTTTTAAAAAGGTCCTCAAACATAACGACCGCATTCTTTAATTCTTTGTCCTCATAAAATTTTTCAGATGATACCTTAAGCTCTATTGCAAGCACATTCATTGCCATTACCTCCTTGAATCTGGATTACAGAGGGAGATGCAATTTCCTTCCTTCTTTCATAAATTTTCAGCCTTTCCTTCAATGCCCTGTAATCCCTATCCACCAGATCAACTTTTTTCCGAATACTCTCAATTTCATCACTTATGTGCTCAAGGAGTTTACAAAGACCGTCGGTATTTTCCTCTGTGAGCTCAATGCCGTCTTTGGCTGCCTGAACTAACAGGGCATATAAGGCTGAAACCTGAGCCTTGCAAAAATAAAGGTCATCATAGACTTCTGATAAGGTAGGTCTGTCTTTCATTTTTCTGCCCTCCTTTCATTTTTTCTCCCTTCACTTTTTATTAGTGCAAACTAAAAATCCGCCCCACCAGCAGAGGGAGAATGAGCGAATACAGCGAATAGAAGTCATGATCCGCCTTCCTTAAATTTTTCTCCCTCTATTGGTTAATAGTGCAAACACAAGACACCTCTGGAGTAAGGAAATTATCATCATTATCATCACCATCATCACCTAAGGTGACGGTGATGATAGTAGTGACGGTTTTTCCCTACCTCTGAGGTCTGTTTAGATAATGAATGTTACTAATTGACAAACTCACTTTTTATGGATTATATTACCTTTAGCTAAAAAAGCTAATTTAGCTAAATATGTTTTAGGGAAGAGATATGATTGAAACAACTGCTACAGAAATTAAAAACCGACTTGGCAGGTATTTAGAACAGGCGCAAAGGGAGCCTGTTTTTATAAAAAAGTCAGGACGCTGGGTGGCAGTAGTGGTTTCTTATGAAGATTATAAACGCCTTACACGTCTGGAGGACAAGTACTGGGCTGAAAAAACTTTAGAGGCGGAAAAAGAGGGATTTGTAGGAGAAAAGGAATCTCTGGAGTTTCTTAAAAACAGGTTAGAAGAAGCTGTGGATGCTGAAGCTTGATCTGACCAGGCAGGCCTTACGATTCCTGGATCAACTTCCACCAAAGCAGTTCCGGCAGGTGGCACGCAAAATATTCTCGCTCATGAAAGATCCGTTACCTCCTGATTCAATAGAAATGAAAGGATATCCTTTTAGAAGAACGGATATAGGTGAGTATCGGATTGTTTATAGAATTGAAGGTGATTGCCTGAAAGTTTCTTTTATCGGAAAAAGAAACGATGACGAGATATATCGGCAGGTTAAGCAGAAAGTTTAAAGGCTATGGGGAAGCTTCCCTGAAACGTAAGGGAGATAACAGGTATAGCCTCCCATTAGTCCAAATCTAACTCATACTCAAAAGAATTTTTCTCATCTCCCGGGTCGCAATGTCGCAATCGTTCATTTTCCGCATTATTACTAAAAAAGTTTGCGACAAGGCCGCTTGTCGCAGTTTGTCGCATTGTCGCATTGGCATTATTAGGCAAATCGCTATGTTCGGTTTGCGACTTTGCGACATTTTGCGACATTGGGGGTTGTCGCAACTTTTTGCTTCCTATATCTACGTTTTTGTTGTTTGCGACATTGCGACAGCCAGAATTAAAAAAAATTTTTTATCTCTTCAGGATCAGGCAGAATTTGAGTGTGTGTTAAATCACCAATTGCTAGGGCTACTGCTAGAGATAACTGCCAGATGACCATCAAGATTAAGCAGGTTGTTAGAAAAACATAAAGGCCAGGTGTATATGCGCATAAAAATAGCTGCTAGAAATAAGCCAGATTAAAATAGTCAGATTTAAAGCTAAGCCTTTTTATCCTTGCCCTTTAAATGGAAATGTGCTAATATATTATATGATAATCTAAACGAGGAGTATCCTATGCCTGCCATAAGTCTTTATCTGGAAAAAGAGCTGATATTCAGGTTAAAACGGGAAGCCCAAAAGAGGAGGGTATCTATTTCTTGCCTGGTCCGTGAAGCATTGGATAAGTATTTTGCAGCCGATAAAAGGGTTATGACCAGAGAAAGAGTTTTTGATTTGCTTAAACAGACACCCCTGGAAGAATGGGAAGAAGCAGAAAAAGAAAGGGAATTAGCCGATGCCTGTAGGGATTGACACCGGTTTTTTTTATGCCTTAAAGCAGGGTCACCCCGTAGCCATACAGGTATGGCAGGAGAAAGAGATCGTTACCTGTGCGCTGGTGCTTTATGAGCTGCAAAAGAAATTGCTTAAAGGAGAGTTTAAGCATTGGCCTGCTTTTATAGAAAGCCTGAAAGAAGCGGTTACGATTGTAGAAATTAATACAGATATAGCCCTTAAAGCCGCTCATCTTGCACATGGTCTTGGAATGCCAGGAATGGATGCGCTGATTCTTGCAGCATTGCTTGAAGCAGGTTGCAAGGAGATATATACCACAGACAGCCATTTTGAGCTTTATAAGAAGAAAGGAGTTGAAATAATCAATCTGAATAAGTGCTTTCCAGGAACTGCTTGAGGTCATTAATTCTTGACTTTTTGTTTCTTTATCATTAGGTTGATATCAGGAGGTTAAGAAGTTTCTCCTGCCAAGTAGGGAAAGGAGACACAGCCATGAGAAAAGCAGCCATTCTTTACTGCATAGGGCTCATTCTGGCAATGTTCATTCCAGATCTGCCTTTTATCGCCAGGCTGTTTGCTCCCACGCCTCTGGTGGTATTCGGTCTGCCTGTGTGGATAGGGCTGGAGAAGATGAGCGATAAGCTAGCTGAAAGCAAAAGGTATCAGAAGTTCCTGGAGAATGTGAAGTGGGATACTTCAGATGATGAAAGTGCACTTGATGTGTTTGGGACTTATGATTATGCTAGTTTTAGGGATGATTGAAAAATAGACAAGATTTTAGAGGAAGATTATAAGCCATCCCTTATATAGGGATGGCTTTTTTGTTTATTTCTTCCCCATTTCTTCTAACTGCTTCCCGGCTTCGCTGTGCGGAGCATCTTCATTGGGAAACCTGCTGGCGCCTTCAAGGTATAGCTTACCCACATTGATGCCTGCTTTAGTCAACGCTTTGCTCATTCTTCCTATCACATAATCAATCTTATTAGTAGCTTCATCAGCTACCTCATTCAGATTGATAAAACCGCCGTGGGCAAAGTAGTCTTTTACCTCTTTTTCCCACTGATGCCATTGTTTAGCGTTCGTGCCAGTTTTGGTATAAAACTGCCCGGCGCCGTATTTAAAAATGTAATCACTTTTGATTTTCTCCATCTTCTCCCACAACAGTTTCTGCATTTCAAACCTTTTCTCTGGATCCATACCTTCAGGTGTCCGTATATGCCCCACATCCATGTTTAAGTTTTGACCTCTTTTAATGTCTCCCATAACTTTATTCTTTAAGCTGTCAGGGTGCTTTAATTTTCACACTGTTTGGATCCACATAACCCTTTTCAGCCAGAGTGCTGCTGTGTCTTCTTACATAATCACTTATAAAAGCCCTGTACTCTGAAGTCACTTTCTGCCTTGCGTTTTCATCGGTCAGGGATTTCTGGAGAAGTTCTTTTGTCCCTTCTATGCCGTACTTCTGCACCAGGTGTTTTTCAAATAGATGCCTGGGATCAGTGCCAAGCACCTGTTTAATAGCCTCTTCGTTTCTTGACATTTTCTCAAGGGCGTCAGCCTGCTTAAATTCATCGCTTATTTTTTGGGACATCTCACTTACGGCCATAAAAGTCCCCGCAACTTCCGCAGCTTTCCTGCTGGTTTCAGCATCACTGCTGCTTTTTGCTACACTTCTTAAAAAGTCCTGCACCTTACTGTCTTTGGTGAGTTTTGAAACCTTTAAGGCATTTTCGTAAATATGTCTTAATTTTTCTTCTTCCTTACTGCCGCTTTCAAAACGTTTTTTAAATCCCAATCCAGCCTTAAAACCCAAAAAGCTGGGCTTGGCTTCAAGACTCATATCCGTAAGCATCTGTGCAGCCTTCTCATGACTAATCCCTAGGTCGGACGTTCGAATCGTCTCGGGGGCACCATTTTTTTCAGAAATAATCAGCCTTT
>JAGHCL010000105.1 GCA_021160485.1 Candidatus Desulfofervidaceae bacterium | reverse complement strand
TTAATGTACCGTTGATTGGAGGGGTGAAAGCCGGGAAAAAAGAGGCCTACATAGCAGCAGATATAAGACTGGTAGATGTGCGCACCGGCCGGGTGGTTAATGCCACCAAGGTAGAAGGAAAGGCAAGTAGCTGGAAGATAGGTGGACTTGGTGGAACTTTACTTGGCACAGTAGCCTTAGGAAGTGGTCTTGGTGTTTATAAAAATACCCCGATGGAAAAGGCTATTAGGGTGATGCTAGAAAACGCTGTCCAGGCCATTTCTCAAATGGTGCCAGAGAGTTATTATAGATATTCAGCAACAGGACAACCTGTGCAACCGGTAGCTTCTACCCAGTCAACTTCAACCAATGCAGGAGGTATTGTTGGTGGACAAACAACAGGAACGGCTATAGCTGGTGGACTACCTGTTTCTGGCGCTATTATTGGAGGTAGCGAACAATTTGTGCCCGGGGAAAAGGTGCTTTTTAAGGAAGACTTTTCAGAATACAATATTGGAGATATCCCCAGATGCTTTGATAGTCTGCAAGGGCAAGCAGAGGTGGCTCAATTTCATGGCCAAAAATGGTTAAGGGCCTTATCAGGAAATGTAGTGGCCATAAAAAGAATCTTATTGCCTCAAAACTTTGCCGTTGAATGGTATGTTTATTATACCAAAAGCCGCTGGGCAAGCGGAAGTGAAGTTTCTCTTGGAATGTTTAAAGATTGGCGGGCTCCCGATACCTTTTCTTGGCCAACAGATTGGGACCATCCCCTCTGGTCAGGAAAAGAAATTAAAACAGTCAAGATACATGCAGGAGAAATACATCATTTTGCCATTCAGCAAAAAAATGGCATGATCAGGATTTTTGTAGATGGAAAGCTGGCATATAAAGAACGTGTAGAAGGTGGTATTGTAGGAGGAAAGTTACCCAATAGGGATGCTATTAGTATCCATGCAGGAGGCGCCAACCCTTCAGAACATATAGAAATCTTACTTACAAACATAAAGGTCACAGCATACTAAAATAATGATGGGAGGCATTGCCTCCCTTAATTACTTCCATCCTAAGGAGAAGGTATGAAAAAACTTTTGGGAGTTATTGCAATTATTTTCCCTCTTACTTAGTCTCTTTGCCGGACAGCTTCCACCTTACCAGAAGCTTTGTGCTCAGTTAAAAGATATCTCTGGTTGGAAGGTAGAAAAGTGTGAAGGGACGAATATGACAGGCAGTCCAATGGCATATCGGTCTTACAATAAAGGGAACAAACATGTTGAAGCAGCCATTTTTTGCGGTATGCAGCAGGCTATGGGCTATTGGGCACCATTTGCCTACCATATGCAAGTGGATTCAACTGAAGAGTTCATGAAAACCACTACTATCAATGGTTTTCCTGTGGGCATTGGTTACCATAAAAAGGATAAAACTGGTGGAATTATCGTTTGCCTTGATAAAAACGCTCAGCAGCACAGAGCCGTTTTTGTCTTAAACTTTAGGAATATGAGCTGGGAAGAGGCCCTTGAAATTGCCAAGAAGTTTGATTGGAAGGCAATGGAAAAACTTTTAAGATGATCAGATTAATCCTTACTGCCCTTTTCCTTGTTTTTGAGTGTCAGTTTTCCTTTGCCGACATGGGAGCAATTGTGCCTGTTGCCTCTGTCTCACTTCATGAGCCTGGGCAAAGGGCTATCATTGCTCATGATGAATTTGAGGAAATTCTTATTTTAGCTACGGATTTAAAGACCTCACAAAAAACAAAAGTGCTTCGGTTTATTCCCTTTCCTTCTAAGCCAGAAGTAAGCATTGCTGGAAAAAACTGTTTTAAAAGACTTGAGATGATTGTCAAAAGTCATCAGTTAAGTTATTTGGATCGCTATAAAATGATGGCAGGGTTTTCTGCGAAGGTCGTTGAAATCCGTTTTCACAAAAAGATAGGTGCACACGATGTTACTATAGTTAGGGTAAATAACTTTCAACACTTTATGCAATGGATAAATGAATTTTTTGCCAATAAGGGATTTTCTCAAAGAAGGCTTGGTGAAAAAGAAGCAAAGATTATTAACGCTTACTTGCAAAAGGGATTTAATTATTTTGTGTTTGATCTTGTAGAATTGACTCCAGAAACTAAGTCAGTCGAACCTTTAATCTATCGCTTTAAGACCAGATATTTTTATTATCCCCTTTTAACATCAAACCTCATGAAAGGCTATGGCACGATTACGCTATTTGTTATTTGCAATCGGGGAGAAATATATAAATCTTTACCCAGTTGGCCGTGGCAGAGTTCAAATACCGCACTAATAACAAAAAAAGAGATGTAAGAAATTGCTCCAGAAATTGCAAATTTAATGGGCAAAAATGCCGTGAGCGGGCGTATCGGTATCAGGGAAGGCTTGCTTTTAAGAAAGATTTATGGTTTAAAATGCTAGTTTATGAGATTCAGCCTTATTATTCCCCTTTTTCTCTAAAACACGGTTTATAATAACATGCGATGGTTTTGGTATTATCTGTTTTTGTTTTTTTTCTTTATTTCGGCCTGTGGTCCAGCGATTAAGACCAATGTTCAGGCAAAAGGGCCAAACGCACAGCAGGTAGCTTCCTATACAGGTCCCAAGGCCCGTATCGCCATTTCCGCTTTTACCTGCAAAGCAGAAAACTGTGATAAAACTCTGGCCTCAGCTGCAACCGATATGGTGGCAACTAGCCTTTTCCAAACCGGCCGATTTATCCTTTTAGAAAGAGGTATTGGCCTTCAAGCTATTCAAAAAGAGATTGATTTAAACCAGACAGGGTATGTTAATATCAAGAAAAGTGTTAAAAGGGGATTGTTGGAGAGTGCTGATATTCTCATCCTGGGGACCATTACTGCTCTAAAGCCGGATGAATCTGGGATAATTATTCCTGTTGTTATTCCCTGGAAACACCACGGGGATCAAAACCTGGCAGGGGCGCTTTTAGTGGAAAAGAAGGCTTATATTGTAATGGAAATTAGATTGGTAAATGTGCATACAGGCAGAATTATAGCTGCCTTTTCGGTAGAAGGTCAGCCTGAGGACTGGGAGGTAATGATTACTGATGCCGCTCAGGCCATTGTTCAAAACATGCCTGAATTTTACTATCGTCATGGAGAAGCAGGATGAAAAAATTGCACTTTATTACGCGAATGCCGGATGAACCGGGCGCGTTGCATAAGGCAGCCGAAATCATTCGGGAATATGAAGGCAACATCAGTCGTATTCATTACGACTACCGCATAGACCCGCACACAGTATTTTTTGAAATTACAGTACCATCTAAAAAAGCAGATGAAAGAATCAAAGAAGAGCTATAT
>JAGHCL010000175.1 GCA_021160485.1 Candidatus Desulfofervidaceae bacterium | reverse complement strand
GAACTCTTTTTATCCCTGTGCAGATACCTGGGAAATAGCATTTGTCAGCGGATTAGAGTGCTAAACCAGAAGACAAATTGGTATAAACAAAAAGAGCACAAATCCCGAATGTTTTTATAGAAAAATATTTTTCCAACTTTACAAAAAACTGGTATAAAAAAGCAGATGAGAAGTCGCATAATACAAATCATCGCCGTAACTGTAGTATATAGCTTGGCCCTTTGTCTAGTAGTTGAAGCAAGTGAGCAAGTAAAAAATCTGCTGTTAAAGCTTCAAAAACATGGTTGAACTTAGTTGATAATGGCAAATACACCGAGAGCTGGGAAACTGCCACTGAGTATTTCAAGAATGCTATCACCAAAGAACAGTGGGAAAAAATGTTAACGGCTATCAGGAAACCTCTTGGTAAAGTTGAGAAAAGAAAATTTAAGTCCGAAGTATACAAAACCCCACTGCCTGGTGCACCAGCTGGAAAATGGCGAGTTTCTGGTTATTTCATTAAGTAGAGATATCTAACACGCCTTAAAAGGCAATATCCCATTTATTCGTAGCCTAAAAATTGACCTTGAGGGAATGTTGAAATAAAGATTTATTAATTTTTCTAATATAATATGGGAATAAATAAAATGGTTACCTCTTCAGCCTTTCGCATCTTTTCTTCAGCAAAGGTAAATTTGATTTTAAAAGCCTTGGGGAAACGACCTGATGGATACCACGAGATTTTTACCCTTATGCAAAGAGTTAGTCTATTTGATACTCTTTACATAAATATACCTCCTGAAGGAGATATTAAAATTACAACTAATCATCCACAATTACCTACAGATGAGGAAAATTTAATTTATAAAGCCGCAAAACTTTTTTTTAAATCCATAGATATCCTTCCTAGAGCAAGAATTCACCTGGTTAAACGTATTCCCATTGCTGCCGGCTTAGGGGGCGGGAGTAGTAATGCAGCCAGCACTCTATTAGGATTAAACACCCTTCTAAAACATCCTTTTTCTCTAGACGATTTGTTAAAAATGGCAGTTTTGCTTGGAAGTGATGTTCCTTTTTTCCTGCTTAAAAAACCAGCCGTGGCCAAGGGAAAGGGAGAAATAGTTTCTCCTCTCTCCTTTTCATTGCCCTTCTGGTATATAATTATCTCCCCACCCATTCATATTTCAACTGCTGGGGTATATAAGCAGGTGAGATTGACAAGAAAAGAAAATCAAATTAAAATAAGCTGCTTGCAAGATGTATTAGAACATTTACAAAATGATTTAGAAAAAGTAGTAATAGAAAAAGTTGAAGAAATTTCAGAAGCAAAAGAGATATTGAAAAGAGCGGGCGCTCGGTATATACTAATGAGCGGCAGTGGAGCAAGTGTGTTTGCTTTATGCCAGAGTAAGAGAGAAGCCTTAGAAATAAAAAGGGCGCTGATATTGCCAGAAAAATGGCGCTCTTTTTTGGTTAAAGGATTGTAGTAAAATTTTTAAACTCCTGGGGTGTCGCCAAGCGGTAAGGCACGGGACTTTGGATCCCGCATTCGGAGGTTCGAATCCTCCCACCCCAGCCATTTTTTGTTTGTCCAATGAATGGAGAAATAAAGTTATTTACAGGCAATTCAAATCCACATCTGGCACAGGAAATTGCCAGTTATTTAGGTCTCTCTTTAAGTAAGGCCTTTGTGGGCACCTTTAGTGATGGTGAAATCAGAGTAGAAATTGGTGAAAATGTGCGGGGAGAAGATGTCTTTGTTATTCAATCCACCTGTCCACCAGTAGACCACAATTTGATGGAACTCCTGATTATGATAGATGCCTTAAAAAGGGCATCAGCACGGCGAATTACAGCGGTAATCCCTTATTATGGATATGCCCGGCAGGACAGGAAGGTTAAACCTAGGGTCCCCATTACAGCCAAATTAGTGGCAGATTTAATTACTACTGCCGGGGCAAATCGGATGCTTTCTGTTGACTTACATGCCGGTCAAATTCAGGGTTTTTTTAATATACCTGTAGATCACCTTTTTGCAGCCCCAGTCATCCTTAAATACATCAAATCCCACTTTCAAAACAGTTTGGTCATCGTCTCACCTGATGCAGGCGGGGTAGAAAGAGCACGAGCCTTTGCTAAACGGCTGGGAGCAGGTCTGGCTATCATTGATAAGCGCAGAGATGCTCCTAACCTGGCCGAAGCTGTCAATATTATTGGTGATGTTAAAGATAAAACAGCTATTATTTTAGATGATATGGTAGACACAGCCGGTACTCTGACTGAAGCTACTAATGTGCTTATCACCCGAGGTGCCCGGGTCGTGTATGCCTGTTGCACACATGCTGTTTTGTCAGGGCCTGCTATAGAAAGGTTAAAACATTCTTCCATGGAAAAGCTAGTAGTAACTAATACCATTCCTCTAAAAGAAGAAGCCCAAAAATGTGGTAAAATTAAAGTCCTATCCATCGCTGCTCTTCTTGGAGAGGCTATTAAACGCATTCATGAAGAAACTTCTATCAGCACCCTATTTGTGTAAAAAACGTTTGTGAGGGAGAGAAATGGCAGAGATATTTTTAAAAGCACAGGTTAGAGAAAAAACGGGGAAAGAAGTAGCACGGAAGTTACGGCAACAGGGATTAATCCCAGCAATTCTTTATGGGCCTTCTACTTCTCCTACGCCCTTGAGTATAAGTTCCAGTCTTGTTTTGAAAGCCCTGCGCGTAGAAAAGACGGGCTCATCCTTTTTTGACTTAGAAATAGAAGGTGAACCTCCCAAAAAGGTAAAGGTGCTTATAAAGGACGTAGATGTCCATCCGGTAACAGATGAAGTTATGCATGTTGATTTTTACGAGATAGCAATGGATAAAGAAGTTAGTATGGAAGTCCCAATTGTTCTTACAGGTAAACCTAAAGGGGTAGAAAAAGGAGGAATCTTAGAGCAAAATCTCAGAGAACTCACCATATCTTGTTTACCCCATTTAGTGCCTAATTATATTGAAATAGATATAAGCCATCTAGACGTTGGAGATTCTCTTCATGTGGCCGACATTTCAGTTCCTGAAGGAGTAAAAATAGAAGATGACCCCCAAGTGCCAGTAGTCACCATTGTAGCTGCCGAAGAAGAAGTAAGTGAAGAAGAAACTGAAGAAGAGGAGGAGTAATCTTTAGATGTGCCTGAAAAAGAAAATTTAAAACTTTTATTGGGATTAGGAAATCCAGGAAAAGAGTATAAATGGACAAGGCACAACATAGGATTTGTCTTCCTTGATAGAATTGCTTCAAAGTACGGTTTAAAAAAGGAAAAAGTCAATTCCTTCACCTGGTGGGGTCAAGTTGAAATAGGAGGCCAAGAAGTTCTTCTAGCGAAACCGTTAACTTTTATGAATCTTAGTGGTCAGGCTGCTGCCTGGCTTATTTCTCACTTTCAGCTTCTTCCGTCACAAATGCTGATCATACATGATGATTTGGATATCCCCTGGGGGAAATTCAAACTGGTCAGAAAAGGTGGAGCAGGAGGTCATAAAGGAGTGCTTTCTGTGCAGACACATTTAGGCACAATAGATATCCCACGCCTTAAAATTGGCATTGGCCGAACACCAGGAGATACTGTTAATTACGTGCTTGGCCAATTCACAGAAAGCGAAAGGGAAGAACTAGAAATTATTATGGAATACGTTGAAAAAGCGCTAGAATTATGTTTAACCGAAGGATTAAGTAAAGCAATGTCAATATGTAATGCTAAAGACTTTATCCCACCCCAGAGAGGTTCGCCTAATGT
>JAGHCL010000157.1 GCA_021160485.1 Candidatus Desulfofervidaceae bacterium | reverse complement strand
TTGCTTTATTTTAGAGCCTTTTTGTTTTATCGTTGTTTTTACGCTGTAAGTGTTTTTTCACCTTTTAGGTGAAAGGTATTTTTTAAAGATCGCTTTATTATAGCCCACTTGCGGGGTTTCTTGTAGGGCAATCGCGGATTTTGGGTAAACAAGTTTTCAAACTCAATTTACCAAGTTCCGATCCTTTAAAAGCTATATCTTACTTCCAGAAACAGCTCATTTTTATCATTGAATTGGCCATAAAGCTCAGTTTCTTTGCCCACAAAGATATGCATACCAGCAGTAGTAGTAAGATGATCATTAATTTCAAAATATAACTTGGGGCTTATCCGCCATTCGTTATCGTCACCATAAATAAAAAGAATCTCTGGCTTTAAGCGTTCATGGAAAAAATCAGTAGCAATCTTTAAGGTCAAATAAGTAGAAACCTTATCTGCCGGACCACCTGAGGACAATAAAAATTTATATCCCTGATAATCTTTTTGGCTATTAATAAGCTGAATGAATTGAAAGCTAAAGAGCCAGTTGGAAATGAGATATTTGTCTAAACCAAGGACATATTGATATTTATCAATCTTATGATAGGCCGTCTGGCCCTGGGCATTGCGATAGGCTGCAGGCACATTTTTAAAATAGGCAAATTCACCCCGGACAGTAAGACCTTGAAACGGCCCATTGACAATAGTTTTAGAAAATGAGCCACCCCAAAGGTTAATCCGGCTGTATTGTTTAACAAAACGAGTTCTAGAAACAGCATAAGTTTCTGGATTCATATTCCAACCATAGAGATAATTAAGAGTATACTCCCACCCATTAATTATATCCCGCCATCTGACACCAAATTTGGCATTACTAAATGTCTCAGCCGGACGATTTTCTGTGACGGTAGCACCTAATTGAGCATATTTTTTGGCCGCCAAAATGGTAGTTTTAAATGCAAAAGGAGCACCTGCAGGGGGGGAAAAATTGGGCTCAAAGTCAGGGATAAACAGAAATTGCAAGCTCCCATTTACTGTCGGGACAACTTCTATTTTGGTCATCCAGAGGGGAATTTTAATTTCATTCCAATCTTTTAGAGTAAATTCTCGGTAATCTAAAGGGTTAACCTGGTCTAGAATCCGAATCCCATCCGCTGTCCCCCAAGTGACGATCTGTTTACCCAAACGCACGTCTAGATAATCAGAGAAAAAATCCAGATATAATTCCCTTACCCAGCTAATGCCAGTCCAAGCTTTTCTGTTTGTATACATCCAATAACGGGCTGATTGATAGTCATCTTCCACATTGTAGACATGATCCCAAAATTTATAAATATGAGCAAAAAAAGATAAATAGTCTGTTGGCCGATATTGACCTTTTAGATCAATAACATCCATAATCTTGATAAACTTACCTGGGTCGTCCAGATAGACACCAGTTTCGTTTTTTAATGCCCCTTCTAAAGTCACACCGTGTCCATGATAGAGGGTAGCACCTGCCCCATTAGTGAAAAGAAAGAAAGTCAGAATTATCAAACTCCATCTTTTCATTATTACCTCCATCTTACTTTTTGCAGTGTTTGTCATCCGTGGATAACTTACTTTACCACTCCATTCTCTCTAAAATACGGGGACTGAAATCCCTTTCTTTCAAACCGGTATTAAAATTGCCTCTGTCTATAAGCACTACATCTGCATGACCGGTGCGAGAATTATAAACTTCCCATATCTTTGAATACCAACAGCCATCAGAAGGGGTTTCGTAATAACGAAAGATCTCTTTGAACCTCCTCCCAGTTTTATCATAATATTCATCATAAATGGCAATGCCCGTTTTCTTATCTATCCAGATAATGCGATAGGCATAATACCAATCTTTCTTTTTGGGCACTGCTTTAACCTTATAACAAGGGACATTAACAAAATATGTCTTATGGTCATAACGACTGGTATAACCCTTGAAGGTATTTTCACCCAGCAACTGGTAAGTTTCATAACCATAGCGTCTGGTCGTAATATCCTCTACCGTGAACTCTGTTCCTAAGAAAGAATCATCTTCCTCTGCCTGAGAAATCTTGCGCACCTTTTTCATAGAAGGCAGCCAGAGCCAGAGATCATTTTGCTTGTTCACATCCATGTAAGCCCAACTCAAAATGGCCAATCCTTTTGTATACTCAGGATAAGTAATGGCCACGATGTCCTTATAATCAAATCCCCTTTTACCCTGCAAAATGAGACGCTTACGGATAGCAATCTTTTCTCGTTTGAATCCAGATTTATCTATGAGCACCACTTTACAGGTAGGATAAACAACATCGTTTGCATAACGGGTGAATTTGATGTCAAACCAGTGCTGCATAAGCTGTTCCACAGTAGGTGAGGCCGGTAAAGCTGGTGGCCGGCAGGTGCTACTAAAAGCGAAATTTGCCCACAAGCAGATGAAACCTAAGCTAATCAACCATTTTTTCATCCTTTCCTCCTAAAAAACTGGGTTTAAACAACAAGATAACTACAGGTAAAATAATCAACGCCGCAAGCATGTTAATTAATAATAAAAACCCTAAAGCTCCGCCCAATTTGGCCTGGAGCTTTAAGTTGGACCAAACCCACGACCAAACCCCAATGGTAATAATACTGCCTGTAAAAAACACTGCTTTCCCACAAGTGAGCACGCTTTTATTTACGGCCGTTAATAAATCTACACCTTTCTCTCTTTCCTCCTTAATGCGGGCTGCCAAATAAATACTGTAATCAACACCCAAACCTGTCCCCATGGCTGCTACAGGCAATGTGGCTACCGTAAAGGGAATGTGGAAAAGTCCAAAGCTGCCAAAAGTCAAGGCAATGCTGAAGCCCAAGGGAACAAAAAGTAGCAAGCCTCCAGTAAAAGAACGCAGGGCAAGGATAATGCGGATAAAAATTAATAGAGACATAATAGCCATGTTTTTTATTAATCCTTCCTTGATAATGGCATTAGTAGCTCCTAAAATTCCTATCAGACCACCAGCATAGTCGAAATTAACCCATTTGCTGTGATGGAATTTCTCTAACCATGTCCGGGTAAGCTCTATGATTTTCTCGATTGTCTTCCCACGGCAATCCTTCAAATCCAGGCGGATATTGGCAAAATGGTGATCAGGAGTAATGAAGGCATCAAATACCCCTGGGAAAGAATTACTTTCATAAAGGAAGATATATTCACCGATGGTCTTATCTGAATTCGGGACGGCAAAATGGTGCTGGACAGCTAGATGCATTAGTTTGATATAATCTGCTACCGAAAGGCTATAACCCGCTTCATCAGCATTTTGCGAAAGAAATTTCTTCAAATCATCCATTTCTTGCATTACTTCAGACTTAAGTAGGGCTTCTGGTGCCTTACCTTCAACTAATATATAGTAGGGATTTGAACCGGCAAAGTACCTATTAATCTTCCGTTCAGCCACATTATAGGGAGCACTCCAGTAAAGGATGGAAGTGCCTGGTTCTACCTCTCCCACTTCAATGTGTCTGCTTCCATAAATAGCGATAATAAAAAGAAAGATAAAAATTAAAAGAATAAGATACATTTGCCATTTTTTTTGCCACAAGGCAATAAATCTCCGGAGAATGCCAGCCGTAACCCCCAGATTATTATTGTTTATATCTCTAAAACGAGGCAAGGGGAAAATAGCAAAACAAGCAGGTAAAAAAATGATTACACTTAAAAAAATGCTTAATACACCCAGACTACCTAAAATAGCAATGCTATGGATGGCGGGAATGGGAATTAGAATTAGAGAGGCAAAACCAAGAAAATCGGTAAAAAGCGAAGCACGTATAGGGTTCAAAAGAGAAGTCAACACTTTTCGGGCAATCTCTTTTCTATCAGCATGAGACCGGCTTTCCTCAAAATAACGCTCCATGAATTGAACACTGTGACTGACGGTCAGAACGAAAATAAGAAAGGGAATTAGTATAGTAAAAGGATTGAGCTTATAATGTAAAAAATTAAAAGCCGCCAGGCTTAGACCCACAGACACACTTCCAGCCACAAGTGGCAGCAAAAAGCCTCGTTTTTTCCGAAAGGCCACAAAGAGCAAAGAGAGGATGATAACTAAGGCAACGATAAAGACATAAAGAATAAACGATAAATGTTCATCAATATAGCCCTCTAAAATAGGATAACCACTTAAATAAATAACTACGTCCTGGGATTTGTAATGATTAACAATTTTTTTGATCTTGTTGTAAATCTGTTTAGAAGAGACACCATCACGAAAATCTGCTTGAATAAGAGTCGCCTTAAAATCTTTAGACACAATAGGTCCATAAACTAGGGGATTGTGCTTAATCTTTTCACGTAAGGCATTTATTTCTAATGGAGTTTGGGGAATCTGGCGTATAAGCTTATGGACAGAGAAACCATCAGGACGAATTTCTATGTATTTTACATTTTGGGCAAAGAGGGAATACACACGGCGTGGATTTACTTCATCTAACAGCTGGATATCTTCAGCTAAAGCTTTAATCTTTTTCAGAATGTGTGGCTGTAAGATATCTCCTTGCCGAGTTTCAATGGCGATATTTACTCGGTTTAATCCTCCAAAAAGTTGATTAAGGCTTTGCTGAACTGAAACAAAGTGATGACGGGTAGGAATAAAATCTAGATGGCGAGTTTCTATCTTTATCTCTGGTATAAAAAAAATACAAACAATGCATAAAAACAATGGCAAAATAATGCCTATAAACCGATATTTGACAATAAAGTTTGCAATGTCTCTTTCTCTCATTATAAAAATTTTATTAGTAAAGTTTTAA
>JAGHCL010000187.1 GCA_021160485.1 Candidatus Desulfofervidaceae bacterium | reverse complement strand
TCTCCAGTTAATCCTTTAATTACAAAAGCGCCTCGCTCTGCTTCCATATCGCCTTCCAATGTTTTAACAATAAGTTTTCCAGTATCAACGGTGAGACAGCAGTTGCCCTTTGTAAACTCGTATATCTCCTCAAAGTTATCCCCTGTCCATTGGATAGCTTCAACTATAATTGGTTTTTTACGATACTTTTTTGGTTTTACCATATTTTCCTCCTTCTTTGTTTAAATAGTTCTCAATCCATTTTTTTACTTCCTGTTCCTTCCATCTGGGTTTAATATACCCTGGAAGATAAACAGGCTCAGGGAAAGTAGGGTCACGTGTAAGGTCTCTCACTACCGTATAACTAACCTTTACCCCTTTTTTTAGTAAAATATCTCTTATCTCGGAAACGTTAAGATATTTCATATGTTTACCCCCTTTATTTAATTTTTTTTATTTTTTTTCATTTTTTCTCTTGACAAGATAATATGAAATTATATAATGCCTTTCAACAACAATAAACAAAGGGGGTATAAGATGTCAGAAAAAAGTTTAGCACCAAGAGAGAGTTTTGGAATTGCAGAAGTGGAAAAAATTGCAGACTATGTAGTTAAAAGCGGTTTATTTGGAGTAAACAGAAGAGAGCAAGCTGTGGCATTGATGCTGCTCTCACAGGCAGAGGGTCTCCATCCAATGAAGGCAATACAGGAATACCACATCATTCAAGGTCGTCCTGCAATGCGGGCGGACGCCATGCTTGCTCGCTTCCAAAAGGCGGGCGGGCGTGTTGAATGGCATGAGCTTACAGATAGTAAAGCCAGAGCGACCTTTACACATCCTCAAGGCGGTAGCGTAACTATTGAATGGACTGTCCAGATGGCACGGCAAGCAGGCCTTTTCGATAAGACTGGTAGCAACTGGAAAAGATATCCAAGAGCGATGTTGAGAGCTAGGGTGATTAGTGAAGGTATCCGCACTATTTTCCCAGGGGTTATCGCAGGGATATATACTCCAGAGGAGATTGTTGACACTCAAGGGCAACCAGATATTATTGATGCTGAAGTTACTGAACCAACTCCTGAGTCTGAACCTGAGCCCGAGACTGAACCAAAAGAAAAGTGGACGATTAAAAAAATAAGAGAAGTGGCGACTGATGACTTAAAAGATCTGGTAAAAAAGTATAAAATTAAAACTCCAGATCTTATTGAGCTTTTTGAAGAGTTTGAAGGAAACCAGGAAGAGATTGTTAAACACGTTGAAGAGATAATGAAAAAAAATAAAGGCAACGGTAACGGTAAAAATTATGAAAGTCAAAACTTAATAGAGGGGGGGAAAAATGATTAGCTATTCTAGAATAAAAACATTTAAAACCTGTCCTAAAAAATACTTCTATTCTTACCTTGAAGGGCGCAAGGCAGCGCCCACCAAAAAAATACTTGAAGGAACTACTGAACACGAGAAAATTAGCAAGGGCAATATCCCAGCCTTCTTTAAGCCCGCTTTTGAAAGAAACTTCATAAATCCTATTTTTGAAGAGGCCTTTGAAGAGGATTTCCTAACCTTCACTTTAAAAGGTGTGATTGACTGCTATAGTATTAATAACAGCCTCAGTTGTGCTATCGCTGACTGGAAACTCTATCAGATTCCAGAGAGCGACGAACAGTTAAAAATATATGCCTTGCTTTTAAGTAAAAGATATCCTGACCTGGAGTTTTTCACTGCATACTTTGTAAGTATTAAAGGCGGTTTTTATAAGCGTTATACTTATAGCCAGGATGACATAAAAGATTTTGAAAAAGAATTAATAGAGACTGCTGAGGAGATTATTAGCGCTGAAGATTTTCCTGTTACCCCTGGAAATCACTGCTCTTATTGCCCATATATTGAAGATTGCTATAAAGAAAATAAATTGCCTGAAAAAATAAAAAGCATAACGATAACAGACGTTGAAGATGCCAAAAAAATCGCTGAGAAGGTGTTGATTGCTGAGAGTTTTATAAAACAAGTAAAAGAGGAACTTAAAAAATTTATGTTTGAATATGGCATGGACGAGCTTCAAATAGATGACACTAACAGACTTTACTTAAGCCCTTCAATCACTATGCGCTTTGGTAAGGTTAAAAAAACTAAAACTAAAGTTAAAAAGGGAGGCAAAAATGCTTAAAGAAAAGATTAAATCCATTTTGATTAGGATCAATAGTTTAACCCATGAAGTTAGTGAGGGACAGTTTGAAGTTTTAAAAGCTATAAGTGCAGAGCTTAAGGATTGTTATGAAATAGCTAAGGAGTGGGAGGAAAAGGTTTTAATTGCGCCTAGAAAAAAAGAACCGTTGTATGCCATTTATCCGAACCCGACGTGTGAGAGATGTGGTAATTTAATCGTTGGTAATTTGATAATTGATGGGACTGTTTATGTTTGTTGCCGAGAACGCAATTGTGGATATTTAGACGAGGAATATCCAACTGAATATGTAACCACTTCTGGGGATCCGATAATATGGAGAACTGGACAAAGTCTTTTAACCAACTTTGCAGAGAACGACGATAAAGACGACAAGGTATCACTTAAAGATTTAGAAAGAGAATTTTCTGAGCTAAGACAAAAAGTAAAACATTTAGGGATGTAAGATGTATCCTAAAATAGAAAAAGTGCCACAAGCCTTTTGCGAGAAATATTGCGCAGCATGGATAAAAGTAAAGAAAAAGTGCGGATGCCTTTACAACCCATACGCAAAAGGCTTGTGTATGTGGGATAAAGATGAGATAAGAAAGGGATTGATAGGACTTAAAAGAAGAGGGGGTAAAAGATGACTACCGTAATTTTTAGGATCAATGGAAAAGGCATCCTTGAGATAAAAAGGGGTAGCTCTTTTAAATCTTGTTCTTGCCCTAAAATCTCTGATTTTGCTTTTTGTAGCGATGATTGTCCGCTTTTTGGAGAACCTGAAGAGGTAGATATCGCTATGGGGGTCCATGACAAAATACAAAAGTATATAAAATTAGAGTTGTGTGAAAATAAAACATTGTATTGTAAAAAAGCAGAATTTAAAGACGAGAGGAGGTAAAAGATGAGCGAGTTAGAATTTGAAAGTAGAAAATATAAAATAATTTTACTGGAGAAACTTTTAGGTTCATTGCCAAAAAACAAAGAACTTTTTCGTAAATACGTTCAAGAGAAATTTTACGGGAATAGTGAAGACCTAACCGACGATGACCCTGAGCAGTTAGATGAGCAACAGATGCAACAACAAATTGAGCAGAAGATGTCCCCAGATGGTGATAATGAAACAGGGTTTTTTACGGACGTTGATGGGATTTATCTAAAAGCTTATCAGATAAAAGGGTTCCTTAAAGAGGCAGGTAACGTTTTAAAACAAGCGTTAAAAATTAAAAATCTTAAGTCTAAAATAGATAACTATGTCTTTGTAGAGCCAGATTGGATTTGGTTGAAGGAGCATCCAGATGGATCTCTCCAACGTCCTTTACGGGCAATGACACCACAGGGTCCCAGAGTCAGTTTGGTTAGCTCTGATTACATTGCCCCAATGTCCTTTGAGATAAAAATTACGCTACTCCCACATAAAGAGCTTAACTTTAAGGTAATTGAGGCGCTTTTAGATTATGGGAAGTTCAAGGGACTAGGGCAATGGAGAAACGCAGGATATGGACGCTTTAAATGGGAGCGTATAGAGGGAAAGAAGAGTAAAAAGAGGGATTAATAGAGCAACGGCACTGAAAAGATAAGTAAAGTTTTGCATATATTACGAGAAGGACCCCGCAAAGGCAATGAATGGTAAAGTTTATCAAGGCAATGCGATGGTAAAGAAATGGACTGCTGAGTGGCTGCAAAGGCAGAGGATAGTAAAGCAATCAGTAGCAAAGGTAGGGCGTGGCAGGGTAAGGCAGGGATTGGTAAGGTTATGCAAAGGTAACGTATAGTATGGTTTCGTAACGTTTAAAAGGAGGTTTTAAGATGCAAAAAGTAAGAGAAATTGTAAACAAAATCAAAGAACATGAGCAAGCAATTGAGGAGTTAAGAGTAGAATATTATAAACACGTAAAATCTTGCGATAATACAGAGTGTCCTTATCACACCTTATTTTTTGAAGACCACTGTTCATGGTCCGATTTTGTAATTGATTGCCAAAACTATAAACCTAAAGAGGAGGATTAATTGGTAGATGGCGTTGAAAGAATTTTTATTTTTATTGAACCATCTATCTCCCTAGTTGGTTATATAGACAAAACCAAGGAACCTGCTTATAAATGTTTTTATGATGTGAATGGGATTAAGTTTAATCCTTATACTGGAGACGTTTTTGTTTATATTTCTTGCAAAAAATAAAGGGTGGAGAAAAGCAAAGGCAATGATGAGTATAGCTCTGAATAGCGAGGGCATAGTGCCGTATAGCTCTGCGGAGGCAGAGAAAGGTAAGGTAAAGCAAAGGAGGCTTGAAATGGCAAAAAAAGATCAAAAAAAGTTCTTTTTCCTGGCGTGTATAGACGATAACCCTTTTGTCTTAATGGCAAAAGAACACAAGCTACCCAGAGGCAGTTGGGCGTATATAAACGCCCTGAGACGTCAGAGAGATGCCGTAAAAGCAATTATTTATGGTAATTTTAAGGGCAATTTACATAAACAGTTAAAAACCACCATGAATAAGAGCAAAGACTTTTTTGAAAATTTAAGTTATGATGAGATTGATATTAGATATTATTTAAATTTCTTATTAGGTTTAGGCAATGATATTTGGGAGAAGGTAAACGATAAAGAGGAGAAGAGACGACTAGGGAAAATTTTAGAACACTTATTCAATTTATATCAAAAAATAGACCCTGAATTAAACGCTCATATCACTATGGATATGGCTGTAAGCGATTTAAAAAGGCTAGAGCGCTATTTTTAGCCCTAGCCTATATCAAACTACTTAAAAAACAAAAGGGGTGCTTAAAAAGGCTTCTATAGCTTCTCAGAGGGTAAAGGCGATTGCCTTGCCCTCTTTATTTTTTCTTTCTCTTTTTTGCCATCTTTTTAAAATTCTCTGCAAGGACAGCTCTTTTCCTAGTTGTAGGATTTTTACTGCGTTTACCCTTTTCAATACATGCTTTTGTCACGCCTTTATAACCTTGCCTTTTACAATAAGTGGTAAAAGCACCCTTCTTTAAATCCTTAGGTATCCATTTCTTTTTCTTAGCCATTATCCCTCCTCCATGATTTTGGCTAAAGTTTTAGCACGCTCGCCCACCTGCTCAGCCCACCTGGAGTCCAACATCTCCTCAGCAGCTCGTTTATAATCCTTCTCTGCTAGCGCTTTTAGCATATGCTTAAACTTTAAAACTTTTGTCACCCCCATATTAAAAATCATTTCTACCAATACGCATTGTCGCCGTAAGCTAAGATGCTTCCAGGACTCTTCTGGTAATTGTTTTAAATCATAAAAGGCATCTTGCATATCCTTTTCAAGCAATATTTCAGCTACATCTGGAGTTATACCTTTAGCCTCAAGGTTATGCCCATAACCAATAGTTAGATGGCCAGTTGGGCAACGATATGGGGACAATTTTAACCCTTCATGTTTTTTAAGGCGCTTTTTTAATTCTTTGATCTCTTTAGGCTCTACTTTCTCTTGTTCAGTCTGTATTGTTTGAAGACATTTTTTGAGACAATTTACCGCCTTGCTAATATCATCCAGCCTTTTAAAAAGATAATCTAAGTCTTTAATCATCTTTTAACCCCTTTAAAGGTTTATAGCTATTTTATTTAAATCATAACCGAATTCATCCATAACATCTTCAATGATATTAAGTATCTCCTTTACAGTAATTTTCCCATCGCTAGCAGCATTTAAAATCTCATTAAAAACTCTGCTGGTAACCATCATAATTTTTGCGGTATTAATTTTTTGTTCCATTTTTGCCCCTCCCATTTTTTTTATTTTAATATAGTTTTTATAACAGGTAAAACCTGCAAAATTGCAATAATTGTTGAAAATACACCCATAATAATCCCAACTTTAATTGATACTTGAGAGATTTGTTTTTTAAGGCAATCTGTTTTTTTCTCAATACGTTGAATGGTGCCCTCTATCCTATTGAGGCGCTCATCTTGAACGTCGTCGGCGCTTTTCCTATTGCTCAATTTCTCAAAAATATCGTCTATTTTACTTTCAAGTTTTTCATGAAGTGGGCACATCTCCATAATATCCCCCTTTATTTAATTTCTTTTTTACCTAAAGCAGCCCTAGCAACGTTAATCATGCTTAAATAAATATTATCAAGCATCTCACGTTTTTTTTCTGGAGATATATTTTTGCTATTATAGATTATATCCGCCTGTTTTCTTAATGTGCTTAAAGTTTTTGCCACTTTGCGATAGTATAACAGATTTTGTGGAGTCGCAGTTTTTATACCATAGCCTCTTATCCCTGCTCTTTCTTTAGTGCTCTCCCATTTTCTATTTAATTCGTTATATTTTTTATAAAAATCTTCAATTGATTTTGTGTTGGCAGATGGAAAGCGAGCCACAAAAGCTCTTATTCCAGGGATATCAGCCAAGGTCATCTTTGGTTCTGGTGGAGTATCTACAATCCCAAACTGTTCAATTAACCAATCTCCAGCCTTTAGCGCTAAAGATCCGCCAGCAGCAAAAAAACCGTGGATAAGATTCTCAATCTTAGCTGGACTTGCTATTTCTTTTAGCCCTGGGACTTTGTCCATGAACTCTGCTATTAGCTTCACCGTCTCAGATGTATGTGCCCCATATTGTAAAACTGGCTCTAAAACTTCTTTATCACGAGGGACTATAGGTCTATCAAAAAACATGCTCTTATTTGCCCACCACTCAATTATAGGAACCGTTGCCGTTGGGAGAGGCACAAGTTTTAGCGCTTGTGCTATTTGAGATGCCGTCTCCTTCATATTATCAGGGTTATCCCGATATATCCAATCCAATGCAGATTCAGGGATAGATCCAAAAAGGAGACCATATTCAAATGGCTTTGGAAGAGAAATAATGGTTTTTAATGTTCCATCGTCATTGTGTAAAATAATATTCCAAAATAATACTTTACGCCATTCAGGAAGCTCTTGATAATACGGATCGTCTTTATT
>JAGHCL010000160.1 GCA_021160485.1 Candidatus Desulfofervidaceae bacterium | reverse complement strand
TCCATCTCCAGTATCTTTTATGGCATTTTGCAAGAGCGCTCGTTTTGCTTTTTTTAGGTCACTAGGGGTATCAACATCCAACCAGAAAAATCCTGAAATTTCTGTTGCTTTTATTCTCGCTTTCTCTATTATTTCACTTAACTCTACTGTTTCTTTCTCTTTTACTATTTCTTCTGCAATTTTAAAAATCTCTGGAGATAATACAAAAAAACCGGTATCAAAACCATCCCACTCTTCTATCCGCTTTCCGATAGTAATGACATATCCATTTTTGACTTGAACTTTGGTAGCTTCTGTTTTTTCAATAAATCTTCCTATTTTATCCACAATAACACCTTCTGCAGAAATGGCCTTCTCTATAAATGTTTCTTCATATATATGGTCACTCATAGTCAAAATAAATTTACCTTTTATGTAGTCTTTGGCGAGATAAAGAGAATAACCATTTCCCCTCTCTGGTTTTGAATTAACAATAATCTGACAAGAAAATCCATTTTTATTTACAAAGTTTTTATAAAATGATTGACAAAAAGGATTAGTAACTAAAATGAATTCCTTTACCCCTAATCTTTTAAGAAAGGTCATTGTTCGATAAACTATTTCTTTACCAGCTATTTTTATTAGTCCTTTAGGAAAACTATTGGAACTTTTTTGCATTCTTTTTCCTATTCCTGCAGCTAAAATCACAGCCTGCATTTTTCCCTCCACAAACCAAAACTTAAAAGAATAGGGAAAAGAATGATTTGAATTTTTTAAAATCTGAAAATTAAGGGCGATTGGGGAACTTAACCTCTAACCCAATCCTCTTTTAAAGTAGCTTATTTAGTCCTTTACGTCAAGGAGAGTAAAAGAAAAATATAGTCATTAAGAAATTGCTCTTTTAGGAAACAAACCAATTGGCACATATTTACTTGACAGCCTCTGCGCATGTGCTTATTTTAAAATCATAGTAACTTCATTTTTACCTTTCAGCCAGCCAACTAAATTCGCTTTTTGGAATACCATAAGTGTAGTTAGCTGGCATATAACGGATTTTAGATTTTTTAGAACAAAGGGGAGACTTATGCGGATTGCACAGGTTTCGCCTCTTTATGAGAGTGTGCCTCCCAAGCTCTACGGGGGGACTGAAAGGGTGGTTTCCTATCTTACAGAAGCATTAGTGAAACAGGGTCATGAAGTTACCCTATTTGCTAGTGGGGATAAGGTATTTTGGATAAAAATAAGGTCGTTTTGAGATATAAGGGGTTAGATGGTATCTTACGTCAAACTACTTTCAAATTTTCTCTTCAACCAGATGAACTTTCTTTGAACAAGGCCCAATTTTATATAAGTATAAACCCCAAAGAAACAGTATCTCTGTTCTTAACCATCTCCTGCCAGGTGGGTGAAAGCATTTCAAAATTTACTTACAAAGATGCGTTTATTAAAACACAGCAGCAATTAAAAGAATTGAAAAAGCAAACGCCCCGTATCTGGTCTTCCAATGAGCAGTTTAATGCCTGGTTAAAACGGTCCTTGAGTGATATTTTCATGATGTTGACTGAAACACCCTTTGGTCTTTATCCCTATGCCGGAATCCCTTGGTTTAGCACGGTATTTGGACGGGACGGAATTATTACGGCCCTAGAGTGCCTCTGGTTAAATCCATTCATTGCTAGAGGGGTGTTAAGTTATCTTGCTGCTACTCAGGCAAAGACAACTATACCAGAAAAGGATGCCGAACCTGGGAAGATTATTCATGAAATCAGAAAAGGAGAAATGGCGGCGACTGGGGAAATTCCATTTGGACAATATTATGGGAGTGTAGATGCTACTCCTTTATTTCTTATCCTTGCTGGCAGTTATTATGAAAGAACAAGGGATAAAGAATTCATTGAAAGCATCTGGCCCAATATTGAGCTTGCCCTTAAATGGATTGACGAATACGGCGATTTAGATGGAGATGGGTTTGTCGAGTATCTTCCTTCGCCCAACGGTCTTGTCAATAAAGGCTGGAAAGATTCTCATGAGAGCGTTTTTCATACCGATGGGACGTTAGCCAAGGGTCCGATTGCCTTGGTAGAAGTGCAGGCCTATGTATATGCAGCCAAAAGAAAAACTGCTTATTTAGCCCTCATTTTGGGCAAAGAAAAACTGGCTGTAAGTCTCTGGCAAGAAGCAGAAAGGCTTAAGGAAAGGTTTGAAAAAGTATTTTGGTGTGATGAAATCAACTGCTATGCCCTAGCTTTGGATGGAGAAAAGAGGCCATGTAAAGTAAGAACATCAAACGCGGGTCACTGTTTATTTGCCGAAATTGCTGACCCAAAACACGCTGCCCAGATGGCCCAGCTCTTCTTAGAAAGACATTTCTTTTCCGGTTGGGGAATTAGAACGGTATCCAGCCAGGAAGTTTCTTATAATCCCCTTTCTTACCACAACGGTTCCGTCTGGCCTCATGATAATGCAATTATTGCCTATGGTTTAAGCCGGTATGGTTTAAAAGAGGGTGTCCTTAAAATCATGGAAGGTCTTTTTGATGCCAGTATGTTTTTCCCCTTTCACCGTGTGCCCGAGCTCTTTTGTGGCCTTCCCCGCCGACCTCATGAAGGGCCAACTCATTATCCGGTGGCCTGTAACCCTCAATCCTGGGCAGCGGCGGCCGTATTCTTACTCCTGCAAGCGTGTCTTGGACTCCATTATGAAGGTAAAAAAGTCTACTTTTACTATCCGGTTCTACCTCCTTTCTTGGAAGAAGTTTATATTAAAAATCTAACCATATACAATACTTCTTTGGACCTCTACTTTAAAAGATACGAAAATGACGTTGTTATAAATGTCATGCGTAAAAATAAGGATATAGAGGTATTCATACTGAAATAAAGTGCCTCTGGGGAAAAACGGCCACTAGCTGTCCGAAATTTCAAGACAGACCATAACTGGGGACTAGAAAAACCTTTTTAATTTAGAACTTGCCGCCATCACTTCTTTGTATATTTCTGTTAAACGAGTTTGCAATATCTCCGCTCAGCGCTCCTTCGCTTGTTCCACTGGAGTATACGTTCACACTTTCATGCGTTTACGCATTTACGTATTTGAGCACCTTACGGAACAGTCGTAATAATCGTTTTTTTTGTTATTTTTGTTGACAAGGTTGTTTTTTTATGTTAGTTAACCTTGCGCTAAGCTATGGTTAACAATACAAGAGGAGAAAATATGCTACTCTTTTTGTTAATTTTCACGTTGGTTACTTCTATTTGTTGGGGGGAAGAGTTAACTTTGCCACCATTAGTGGTTACAGCATCTCATTTCGCCACCCCCCAGACAGAAATAGGTAGAGAAATAGAAGTCATTACGGCCGAGGAAATAGAACGATTGCCAGTCCATTCAGTGAATGAATTGTTGGAGTATATGGGTTCGGTAGATGTACGTACTCGGGGTGTAGCTGGAATCCAGACAGACTTTTCCCTGCGGGGAAGTAATTTTGAAGAGGTGCTTATTCTTGTTGATGGTATGCGCGTTAATGACCCTCAGACCGGTCATCACCATGGTGACATCCCTGTAAGTCTAGAGGAAATTGAGCGTATTGAGGTTATACCTGGGGGAGCAAGTGCTTTATATGGACATGGCGGATTTGGTGGCGTAATCAACATTATTACCAAGAAGAAGGCTAAGCCTGGAGTAAGCGGCCAATATGCCCACGGTGAGTATGACTATCATATACAAAAATTTGGTTTTAAAACACCTTCCTGGAAGGATGTGCAGTTGCGTCTTAATCTAGAAAGGCAGTTAAGTAATGGCTATCGTCCCAATACCGACTTTGATCATAAATTAGGTAACATTTGGCTAAATGGTAAAAACTGGCAATTCCTGGCCGCTGCCCAGGATAAAAAATTCGGGGCCAATGGTTTTTATACCACTGCATACCCTTGGCAATGGGAACATACCCAGACCCAGTTTTATGCAGGCAGAGCTGAGTTACCCATAATCAGTCTTTCTTTTAAACCCGCCTTTTTTTATCGGCGTCATGATGACCACTTCCTTCTGGACAGGACACGGCCAGATTTTTATACCAATACTCATAAAACCAGTCTCTACGGTACCCAATTACCAATTATCTGGCAAGGGAAACAAATAAGGGTAGCAAGCGGCCTGGATATCACCCGGGAAGAAATAAAAAGCACGAGATTAGATAACCACTTCCGCTGGCATGAGGGGATGTTTTTTAGCTTAAATCCTCATTTTGCCAAATTGAATGCCAACCTGGATCTGCGGGTGGATAATTATAGTGGGCATCTGGGAACAGAGATTTCCCATAACCTGGCAGTTGCCTATCGTCTTACGCCGGATTTAAAGTTGCGAGCAGCTACAGGTCGCTCCTTTCGTATTCCTAGTTTCACTGAGCTTTATTACTGGTCACCAGCTAATCAGGGCAATCCTGATTTAAAACCAGAACATGCCTGGCATCTGGAAGGAGGCGTAGATTTATTTCAACCAAAGTGGCAGACTGGAGCCACCATATTTTACCGCTGGGGACGAGATATTATTGATTGGGTCAACATGGGCACTTATTGGCAGGCTCAGAATCTAACCCGGGTTAACACCTCGGGTGCTACCTTGAATTTTACCACCTGGTGGCATGGACATACTTTGAAATTAGATTATACTTATTTAAATCAGACCACCCATCCTGCGGTCGAAACTAAATATGCCGGTGGTTACTTAAAGCATAAGGCTGACCTTATCCTTATTTCCCGCTGGCCCTGGCAAATTAACACCAGCTTTGTTTTGTCCTACCAAAAACGTCTGGGGCAAACGGCCTATCCTCTGCTGGATGCCAGAGTAGAAAAAGCAATACAGCATGACCACGGTCAATGCCATCTTTTTATAGAAGGTAAAAACCTGCTTGATGCTGATTATGAGGACATTGCTGGTGTACCTATGCCTGGCATCTGGGTTTGGGGAGGGGTAAAAATAAGCCTTTAGTCAGTGCGAGTATGTTTTTGGAAGATATACTATGTGGTTACATATTTGAACCGCCTGTTTCAGCCCACCTGGCAGCAAAATGGGCAAGGATACAAATAGACCCAGCCCATATCAAGGCCCGCTATGAGCTTTTGGCAAAACAATATGAGACTTTATGGATGAATGTGCATGGACATCGAGTTTCAGCAATAGATGATGCCATTATTGCGCAATTAAAGAAAATTGCGCATTCCACTCTTTTGGGCATTGGTAATGTGCCTTCTATTAAATTGGCTGAAAGGTTGATTCAAATTACCCCTAAAGACCTTACCAAGGTTTTCTATTCTGACAACGGTTCTACGGGTGTGGAAATTGCCTTAAAAATGGCCTTCCAATACTGGCAGAATATTGGTCGTACTGAAAAAAAACAATTTCTCTCTTTTTATTTTCCTTTACCGAAACACATTCTGCTAGAAAGTGGACTAACATCCTGTGCAGCCGTGGCTCTTGGCATTGTCTTTTTGGCCAATTTGATCAGGAAGCAGAAAAACTATGGCAGGAATGTATGGAAGAAAATACAAGAGAAATTCCCTTACAATGGCACATTATCCTTATGGTGGCGAGATTATGTTTTTAAACAGATTGACATATATTGACTTTGGCCCATGGCCTAATATCGTGCGACGGTTGTTTACAACTTCTGACTGATAGAAATTTATGCCAGAAAATAGGACGTCTTTGTTAAGGTTATTTAAAATTATATTTCCGGTTCTCGCATCTGTAAAAATTCTAACATTCCAAATACCCCCACCACTCATACCTTCTAAAGATTTCGGCATTTGAGGCAGATGTTCAAAATTTACAACTAATTCTAAATAATCCCAGTTATCCACTTCATCTTTTCCTTTAAGCTCAGTTGAATATGTTAAAGAAGGTGCTTCTCCTAGCTTTAATAACTTATAAGGAGCACCAAATGAAACCCAATAGCCAAGATTCCTATTATAGTCTTGGTTATTTATTCTTTTATCTATTGAATAAAAAACTTTTCCAAAGGCTTGTATTGCATATGCTTTATTTTCAGGTAAATATATGAAGGTAATATCTGGTCTTTCAATACTGTTACGGTCTACTTGACTAGGTGGGCAATAAGCCTCCAAGTATCCAGGTTCCAAACTAATTTGTCCTCCCCTAAAGCCAAAAGGTATTATCAATTCTTTAGAATCTTTTATTTCTTTCCATACATGTCCTGC
>JAGHCL010000131.1 GCA_021160485.1 Candidatus Desulfofervidaceae bacterium | reverse complement strand
GCTTATAGGTGGTGTTCCTGTAGTAGAAGCCAATCGGGCTTTTGCTCTTAGTGTTGAGACAAATGCAGATGGGTTTTACAATATTTAGTGGAATAGTGGAGATAATGTCAGCGTAGACATTACCCAGCGGATAACAAAGGGAAAGATTGCAGGATATCTAGAGATAAGAGATGAGATTTTACCACGTTATTTAGATGAGTTGGATAAATTGGCTTATAATTTGGTTAATGAAATTAATAATCAACATCAAGTAGGTTTCGGATTGGATGATTCTACAGGCAATGATTTTTTTGAACCTTTAACTGCTGTTTCGGATGCAGCCCAACAAATTTCTCTAAATTCGGTTATAGAGAATTCTCCAGACAAAATCGCTGCCGCTTCGGCTGCTGGAGAGCCAGGGAATAACGAAAATGCCCTTGCTATTATAGCCTTAAAGAATACTGGAATTTCAGCTTTGGGGAATGCTAACTTTAGTGATTTTTATCAGTCTTTGGTTGGTTTGGTGGGTGGTGAGGCCCAAGAAAGTAATCTTAATTTAGAACATCAGGAATCAATGCTTAAAGATATAAAAGATAACTTTGATAGTGTTTCAGGTGTTTCTATGGATGAGGAAGCAGCCAATCTAATCAAGTTCCAGCAAATGTATACCGCGTCTGCCAAGCTGATTTCTATTGCTGATGAGATGATGAAAACTTTAATTAATTTGGGTGCCTAAGGAGAGGGTGAACAGTAATGCGTGTTACGCAACACATGATTTATCGTAACTTTGTAACTAATCTCAAGTATATTAATGAAGCGTTAAAAGAGAACTTTGAAAAAATCGCAGCCGGGAAAAAGATTATTCGTCCTTCTGACGACCCTTTTGGAACAACTAAGGCTCTCAATTATAGGAGTAGACTGGCAGAAACAGAGCAGTATCAGCGTAATATTCAAAGGGCAATCTCGTGGCAAAATGTAACCGAAACTGCCTTGAAAGGTATGGAAGATATTTTATTAAAAGTCCAAGAAATAGCCATTTCACAAGGTAGTGATAATGCTAGTGCAGAAACCAGAGCTATGCTTGCAGGTCAAGTGGGAGAATTAAAAAAGCAAGCTTACCAGATTGCAAATACCAAATTAGGCAATCAATATATTTTTGCTGGTTATAAAACTAATACTCCGCCCTTTGTAGAAACTGACAACAATTATCATGGGGATGAAGGGAAGATCAAAATAGACGTCAGCCCTTTCATGCAGCTCTCCTTTAATGTTTCAGGAAGTATATTTGCTCCTGATACAGCTACTACTCCTACCCCTCAGAATAGCATCTTTCAATTACTTGATGACCTAAAAACAGCCTTAGAAAACAATGACGCTAGTACCGTTCGTTCTCTAGTAGGAGATATAAATGAAACGTTTAAAAGAATAAACACGGCTCAAGCTAACTTGGGCAGTGTAATGAATAGATTTGAAAATGTCAAGAATGAATTAATGAATGTAAATTTGGATCTCATTAATCTTATTGCTGAAACAGAAGATGCTGATTTGGCAGAAAGCTCGGCCAATTTAGCTATGTATCAAACCGTATACCAATCTACTCTCGCTGGCATGGCAAGGGTTATTCAAACGAATTTGTTTACCTATTTAGGATAATCTTACGTTTATACCAAAAGGCTTTCAAGTTATCTTTTCCCACAAAAAATCAATTAGCCAGTAAGTCAGTTGCTATTAACTACTTGATACTTACTACATACCTGAGACACCTTTAGAAATTTGATTCTATTTGGCATTCGGATTTTTGCATTCTATTTATTATCATCTATTAAATTTTGAATGCGTTCGGCCAGGGTTTTTGTAGAGAAAGGTTTGTTTATTATCTCATCCGCCAGCATCTTTTTAGAGGATGAAAGGTTAGGATCATAACCCGTCATTAGAATTAACTTAATGTTTGGATTACTGGTTTTAACCCTTTCGCCCAGTTCAATACCTGACATTTTAGGCATGACGATGTCTGTAATAACAAGAGAGATTTCCCTTTCTTTTTGTTTAAATACATTCCAGCCCTCTTCTCCATCAGACGCCTGAAAAACCTTGTAACCAAGTTCTTCTAAAAACTCCTTGCATACCTTTAATATCTCCGGTTCATCTTCAACAATCAAAACACCTTTTCCTGTTTTTTTCAGAGGGATTTCTATTTTCTTCTCTTCTATATCTTCTTTTATGATAGGGAAATACACTTTAAATTCTGAGCCCCTTTTGGGTTCACTTTCTACCAGGATGTAACCTTTAGATTGTTTAACAATGCCGTAAGCAATGGCCAAACCCATACCAGTGCCTTTATCTGGCCCTTTAGTGGTGAAAAAGGGATCAAAAATCCGGGGTTGGATTTCTTTGGGTATCCCTATACCAGTATCTTTGACACTCAGATAGACATATCTTCCTGGAGTCATAAAGGGATATTTTTTAATGTCACTTTTAGTTACTTCAACCTCATGGACATTTATATACAAGTTTCCTCCTTCAGGCATTGCGTCTTAAGAGTTAGCTGCCAAGTTAAAAATAAGTTGTTGAATTTGGGTAGGATCGGCTTCTATAAATGAGGTAGGAGAAGCTTCTAAATGGATAGTGATATTCTCCGGCAAGGTCTTTTGGAGCAATTTGGCTGTCTCTTTTACTAGGGGTGTTAAAGAAAGCTTTCGCTTTTCCGAAAGACTCTGGCGAGCAAAGATCAAGAGCTGATCAATAAGGCTGTGGGCTTTATTACAAGCGTTAATGAGTCCTGTGAGATGTTTAAAGAGGGTGCTTTCTTCTCCTATTTGCATTGAAATTAGTTGAGCATAACCCATGATGATCATCAAAAGGTTATTAAATTCATGAGCTATACCTGAAACCATGGTTCCGATTGTTTCATACCGAGAGACGAAAAACCATGGTTCCTCTTTTTCCAAAACCAACTTTTGAAAGATTGGCCCGATGTTTTCTATGGGTTTTAAATCTGAAATTTTTATAAAAATAGTCTCAGGAAGTTTATGCTTCAAAATATCCTGTGCGAGTTTTGTATCTTTTCTCAAGTCAATAATAATATCTAAATTTTCATTTTTTAAGAAGGTTTTATACTCTTTGCTTATAGG
>JAGHCL010000039.1 GCA_021160485.1 Candidatus Desulfofervidaceae bacterium | reverse complement strand
CTTTTTAGAAAGGGAAGCTTTAATGATTATCAAAATAGAAGATATTCCCCAAGAGGGGTTAAACATAGACTTCCATAAGCAGGAAAAATGGTGGAAGTTAGAAAAAGAAAAAGATTTTTTGGGTGTAGACCTGGCTACTCCCTTAACTGCCAACATAAAATTGACACCGATGCAAGAAAAAGTGCATGTAACTGGAGAAATTCACGGTAAGTTAAAGTTATTTTGTGCACGATGTTTAGAACAATTTGATTATCCGTTAGAAATAAAGATAAATTTTATGCTTGTGCCAAAATGGCAAGCGCCACGTAGTGAAATATTCCGTTTGAAAAAGGACGATATGGAGATAGAGTTTTTTGATGGGGTAGAAGTTGATATAGACCAAGTTGTAAGTGAACAAATTTTTCTTAATATACCTATAAAGCCGTTATGCCGGCCTGATTGTGCTGGTCTCTGCCCTTATTGTGGAATAAATTTAAATAAGGGAAAATGCCAATGTAAACGGCCTAAATATAGTCCTTTTTATGAGGCATTAAAACACTTAAAGAAAAAACATAATTCATAGTAGGAGAGGAAAATGGCGGTACCAAAGAGAAAAACATCCAAGTCAAGACGGGATAAGAGGAGAACACACTTTAAAATTACGGCGCCTAATGTGATTGAATGTCCACATTGCCATGAACCTAAATTACCTCACCGCGTATGCCCACACTGTGGGAAATATAAAGGAGAAGAGATTATAGAAGTTAAAGAAATCTAACCGAAGATGAGTAAGATCGTTATTGCCGTAGACGCTATGGGAGGCGATTATGCGCCTCAGGAAATAATTAAGGGGGCGGTGGAAGTCGTTCAAGAGGCAGACATAGAGCTTATTTTAGTGGGACAGGAGGAAAGGATTAAACCGCTCCTGAATAAGGAGAAGAGTAACCTCCCGCTTCAGGTCTACAATGCCTCTCAAGTTGTAGAAATGGGAGAACCGCCGGCTGAGGCCATTCGGTTTAAAAAAGATGCCTCTATTAAGGTAGCATTAGAGTTGGTTAAAAAAGGAGTGGCACAGGGTGTGTTTAGCGCAGGGAACTCTGGTGCTACACTAGCCATGGCTATGTTTACGCTGGGGCGATTAAAAGGCGTAAATAGACCAGCTTTGGCCGGGCTTATTCCCACTTTAAAAGGTTATGTCGTTTTTATAGATGTGGGAGGTATGGTAGACTGCCGTCCATATCATCTGGTTCAGTTTGCTGTTATGGGACATGTTTTTGCTAAGTATATTTTGGGGTTGCCTGAACCTAAAGTGGGGCTTCTGAATATCGGGGAAGAACCAACAAAAGGAAATGAATTGGTTAAGCAAACCTATACCTTTTTAGAAAAAAGCCCCCTTAATTTTATAGGTAACGTAGAAGGAAAAGATATCCTCCATCATAAGGCAGATGTGGTTGTCTGTGATGGTTTTGTGGGCAATGTAGCTTTAAAACTGGGAGAGGGTGTAGTAGAAAGTTTGATTACTTTGGTTAAGAAAGAAGTTAAAAAAAGTCTTTGGGCAAAATTGGGGCTAATTTTGGTTAAAAACTTATTAAAAAATGTGTTTCAAATATTAGATTATTCAGAATATGGTGGAGCTCCTCTTTTAGGAGTGAATGGAACAGTCATTATTGGCCATGGCCGTTCGCAGGCAAAAGCGGTTAAAAATGGTATTAAAATGGCGGCAAATTTTGTCAAGCAGGATGTAAATACTCACTTAGAAAAAGGATTACAGGAGCATGAAGCGCTTATACCTGGAAAAAGGTGGCGCAAGTTAGCAGAAAAGTTAAAAGAGGTGGTACCTTAGAATGACAGCAGCAATTTTAGGCACAGGTTCGTATCTTCCTAAAAAGGTATTAACTAATCAAGACTTGGAGAAAATGGTCGACACTTCAGATGAATGGATTACAACCCGCTCGGGTATTAAAGAAAGGCGAATTGTCTCTGAAAGAGAATCATGGTCATCTTTAGCTACGGAAGCGGCCAAAAAGGCCTTGGAAATGGCTCAAATAGAGCCTGAAGAATTAGATTTAATCATTGCTGGCACCTTTACTCCTGATTTACGCTTGCCTTCTGGTGCCTGTCTGGTTCAAAACAATCTCAAAGCCTATAATGCTGCTGCTTTTGATTTAGCTGCGGCTTGCACAGGGTTTATTTATGGTTTAACCGTAGCCGAAAAGTTTATCAAAGACAATCCGAATATTAAGGCATTGGTTATTGGGGCGGAAGTTTTAAGTCCCATTACCAATTGGGAAGACCGGACTACCTGTGTGCTCTTTGGTGATGGTGCCGGAGCAGCCGTAGTAGGAAAAGGAGAAAAAAAAGAAAAAGGTATCCTTGCTTCTTACATTGGTTCCGACCCAACAGTCTGGGATCTGTTATGTGTGCCAGGAGGCGGATCGTTACATCCTCTCTTTAAAAAGGGAGTACCCAAAGAGGAATACTTTATTAAAATGAAAGGAAATGAAGTATTTAAATATGCTGTGCGCTATATGGAAGAAGTAGCAAGGATTGTTTTAGAAAAAGCAGGCTATAGCCCGAAGGATATAGATTGGTTCATACCTCACCAAGCAAATATTCGCATTATTAATATGGTAGCTAAAAAATTAGGAATTCCTCAAGAGAAAGTCTTTGTTAATATTGAAAAATATGGTAACACTTCAGCTGCTACTGTTCCCATTGCTTTGGATGAAGCTGTAAGGGTAGGTTTCATAAAACCAGGAAACCTTATTTTGTTAGACGCCTTTGGTGGTGGCTTTACCTATGGTGCAATTTTACTAAGATGGTGAAAAATAAAAGGAGGAAGGTATGATTTATCCTCTAACAGAAGAACAGCAGATGATTAAGGAGGTAGCACGACGGATTGCAGAAGAAAAAATCGTTCCTCAGCGTGCAGAACTGGACGAAAAGGAGGAATTCCCACGGGAGATTTTGAAAGAAATGGCTAGGTCTGACTTGTTTGGTATTTCCATTCCAGAGGAATACGGGGGATTGGGATTTGGCTCTTTTGAGAATTGTCTAGCAGTAGAGCAAATTGCCTGGGGTTGTGCAGGTGTAGCCACTTCCTTTGCTGCCAGTGGTTTGGGAGCATACCCTATCCTTCTATTTGGCAATGAGGACCAAAAACAAACTTATCTTCCTCAAATTGCGAGTGGGGAAAAATTGGCGGCCTTTGGTTTAACCGAAGCCAATGCTGGCAGTGACGCGGGTGGTATTCAAACAACAGCAGTTAAGGACGGAGATAGTTACATCCTAAACGGCACCAAGCAGTGGATTACTAATGCTGGTGAAGCCGATATTTATACCATTATCGCCTTGACAGATAAAAAAAGAGGCCCACGGGGTGCCAGTGCCTTTATTGTAGAAAAGGGTGACCCGGGATTTTCCTTTGGGAAAAAAGAAAAGAAAATGGGTATCAGAGCTTCTACTACAGGAGAGCTTGTTTTTGAGGATTGCCGCATTCCCAAAGAACGCCTCTTAGGCAAAGAAGGAATGGGTTTTATCATTGCCTTAAGAACCCTAGACTATGCCAGACCTGGTGTGGGGGCCTTGGCTGTAGGCTTGGCACAAGCAGCCCTGGATGAAGCCGTGAAATTTGCCAAACAAAGGAAGCAATTTGGGCAAGCCATTATTGGTTTTCAGGCGGTAGGACATATACTGGCAGATATAGCTACCCAGTTAGAAGCTGCCAGGGCCCTAACTTATGCTGTTTGCAAATATATTGACACAAAACCCAGGGATTTTTCTAAATATGCAGCCATGGTTAAGCTTTTTGCCTCTGATATGGCCATGAAGGTAACTACGGACGCTCTTCAGGTATTAGGTGGCCATGGTTACATGAAAGACTATCCTGTGGAAAAGATGATGCGGGATGCCAAAATTCTGCAGATTTATGAGGGGACAAATCAAATTCAAAGAAATGTTATTGCCCAGATTTTAAATAAAGAATATGGGAAAGCAAAATGAAATATATTGTCTGTTTAAAGCAAGTGCCAGAAACAGAAGGGGTTAGAATTAACCCTGAGACAGGGACATTGATGCGAGAAGGGGTCAAGAGCATCATAAATCCCTATGATCTTTATGCTTTGGAAGCTGCCTTAAAAGCGAAGGAGCACTATGGCGGACAAATAGTAGTGATTAGCATGGGACCACCTCAAGCAGAGGAGGCCTTAAGAGAAGCCATTTCTTATGGAGCTGATGAAGCCATTTTGCTCAGTGATAGAACCTTTGCTGGAGCTGACACCTTGGCTACAAGTTATACCCTGGCTCAAGCAATTAAGAAGATTGGTAATTACGATATAATTTTTTGCGGCAAACAGGCAATAGATGGTGATACAGCTCAAGTAGGTCCCGAATTAGCACAAAGGTTAAATTTGCCTTATGCAACTTACGTCCATAAAATTGGAATAAAAGATAACTTTCTATTGGTAGAAAGGAATCTGGATGATGGCTTTCAGACATTACAGCTTTCTCTTCCTGCTTTGTTAACTATTGTTAAAGAAATTGGCGAGCCCCGAGTGCCTTCTATCAGGGGAAAAATGCGGGCTAAAAAGGTACAAATTCCAGTGTGGACAGCCCAAGATATAGATGCCAAAGCAGAAAAACTTGGCTTAAGCGGTTCTCCTACCCGGGTGGTGAAAATTTTTAGCCCACCTTCACGTGGGGAAAAAGAAATTTTTACTGGTAAAGTAGATGAATGTGTTAAAAAACTATATGATAAATTAGAGAATGTGTTGGGGTAGAAATGGAGATCATTCTTGATAAAGAAAAATGTACAGGTTGTGGTAAATGTGTAGAAAGCTGCCCTTTTGGGGCACTAGAACTCCAGAATGACTTACCAAAGACCAATGAGGAGTGTCGGCTGTGTGGCCTTTGTGTGAAGGCCTGTCCTGAAAATGCTCTTTCCTTACCTGAAGGAGCTAAAAAGAAAAAGCAGCGTGTGAAGGAAACCAGAGATATCTGGGTATTTGCTGAAACAAGAAATGGCGAAATTGCAAGTGTTGTTTACGAACTCCTTGGCAAAGGCAGGTATTTATCAGAAAAATTAGGGCAGAAGTTGATAGCAGTGCTTTTGGGTTCTGGTGTTGAACCTCAAGCTCAGGAACTGTTAAATTATGGGGCTGATATTGTTTATGTTATTGATCATCCTGATTTGAAAGAATTTAATGAAAAACGTTATGGCGCAGTTTTGATTGACCTATTGAAGACAAACTGTCCTCATATCTTTCTAGCTGGAGCTACAGCCAGAGGACGCTCGTTAATTCCACAATTGGCTGCTGCATTAGAAACTGGTCTTACGGCTGATTGCACGGCCTTAGATGTTGAGTCTGAAACTGGCCTCCTTTTGCAAACACGTCCTGCCTTTGGTGGTAATATTATGGCCACTATCACTTGTCCCGACCATCGTCCCCAAATGGCTACCGTGCGGCCACATATCTTTCCAAAGCCTCAACCTTTACCAGGACACAAGGGGAAAATAATAAAGGTTGATATAGAAAAACAATTACCAGACGATTTAGAAGTTACGTCTTTTATTAAAACCGAAACGGAAGGGCCAGATTTAACTGAGGCCGATATTATTATTGGTGTGGGAAGAGGAATAAAAGGACCGGAAAATCTGAAGTTGATTGAAAAATTCGCCCATTTATTGGGTGCAAGTATTGGTGGAACTCGAGTGGTTGTGGATGCAGGCTGGCTGCCTGCCAGGTGTCAAATTGGGCAAACAGGTTTGACAGTAAGCCCAAAATTGTATATTGCCTGTGGAATTTCTGGGGCAATCCAGCATATAGTGGGTATTCAGTCAGCCAAAACAATTGTGGCCATCAATAAGGATCCAGATGCCCCAATTTTCAACGTGGCTGATTATGGTATTGTAGGAGATTTATTTGAAGTTATACCAGCTTTAATGGCTGAAATTAAAAAAAGGCGGGGGGAGGAAAATTAATGTCCAGGATAGCCGTGATTACAGGAGGTTCCAGGGGGATAGGGCGTGCCATTGCTCTAAGGCTATCCCGTGAGGGAATAAAGGTAATTATTACTTATGTAAAAGGCAAAGAGGCGGCTGAAAATGTGATAAATGAAATTACGTCTCAAGGCGGTGAAGCTTGGGCCTATCAATTTGATGTGGCCAATTTTACAGAAACTCAAAAAAAATTTGAAGAAATACTTGCCAAATTTGGCCGGATAGATTATCTCATCAACAATGCTGGAGTAACCAGAGATGGTCTTTTAATGCGGATGAAAGAAGAAGACTGGGATAAAGTTATTGATACCAATTTAAAAGGGGCCTTTAATTGTATTAAAAGTGTAGTAAGGGCTATGCTCAAGCAGAAATCTGGTCGCATTGTCAATATTACCTCTGTAGTTGCTTTTACGGGTAACATTGGACAGGCAAATTATGTTGCCTCAAAAGCAGGTTTGGTGGGACTAACTAAAACCCTGGCTAAAGAGTTAGCACCAAAGGGTATTACTGTGAATGCAATTGCTCCAGGTTTTATAGAAACAGATATGACGGCAGATTTACCTGAAAAAATAAAAGAGTATATGCTAAATCTTATCCCTCTGGGTAGGTTTGGCAAACCAGAAGATGTAGCTGAAGCTGTAGCCTTTTTGGTTTCAGATGCAGCTGCTTACATTACAGGGCAAGTAATTCATGTCAATGGTGGCATGTATATGTAAAACCGGATAGACGTGGATGGGTATCCGTCTACAATTTACTTATAAATTAAAGAGGAGGGTTGGGAAATGGCAAGTGTGGAAGCAAAGGTGAAGGAAATTATTGCCAGTCAACTTGGGGTAGATCAGGAAGAGGTAGTGCCTAAGGCCTCTTTTGTGGAAGATTTAGGAGCCGATTCTCTGGACATAGTAGAGCTGATCATGGCGATGGAGGAAGAATTTGGTATTGAAGTGCCGGATGAAGAGGCGGAGAAGATTCGCACCGTTCAGGATGCCATTGATTATGTCCAAGAACATATAGAATAACAATATAGGAGGAAAAGTTGCGCCGTGTTGTTGTTACAGGCCTAGGGCTAGTTACGCCAGTAGGAATAGGTGTAGAAGAAAGCTGGCAAGCTATTTGTGCAGGTAAGTCAGGTATCGCAGAAGTTACCCGTTTTGATGCTTCAGCTTATGCCAGTCAGATTGCTGGCGAGGTAAAAGGGTTTAAAGCAGAAGATTTTATTGCGAAAAAGCAAATAAAACGCATGGACCTTTTTATCCAGTATGCCCTGGCGGCTACCCGTATGGCCATGGAGATGGCGCAGTTAAAAGTTGATGAGAGGCTAGCTCCTAAGGCCGGCACAATTATCGGTGTGGGATTAGGTGGATTACCCTATATTGAGCATTATTATAAAGTGTTATTAGAAAAAGGGCCGCGTAGAATTTCTCCTTTTTTTGTGCCTATGATCATTACCAATATGGCCGCGGGTCAGGTAGCGATTGAATTTAATTTGCAAGGGGTTAACCTATGCACAACTAGTGCTTGTGCTTCTGGAACTCATGCTGTTGGTGAAGGTTATAATTATATTAAACATGGTCTAGCCGATGTTATGGTAGTTGGTGGGACTGAATCAACTATAACTCCTCTTTGTTTTGCCGGTTTTTGTGCCATGAAGGCCCTGTCAACTAGAAATGACGAACCTGAAAAGGCATCTCGGCCTTTTGATAATGAAAGAGATGGTTTTGTGGTAGGTGAAGGAGCTGGTATTGTGGTTTTAGAAGAACTAAATCATGCCTTGGAAAGAGGAGCTACTATTTATGCTGAAGTGATTGGCTATGGGGCTAGTTGCGATGCCTATCATATTACCGCTCCTCCACCTGGGGGTGAGGGTACCAT
>JAGHCL010000186.1 GCA_021160485.1 Candidatus Desulfofervidaceae bacterium | reverse complement strand
GCCATATACTTCCAACCGTTTAAACCAGGCGAGATACTGCCACGGCAAAAAGGCCTCAACCAGATGACTTCCATCCAGTGGTGGAATAGGTAAAAGATTAAAACAGGCCAAACCTAAGTTAACCACCACACCCGCTTGGAGCATAAAATATATTGGTTTGAGTATACTCAACCAAAGCCCATGAGGGAGTTGGAGATTACCCATAAAACGATATAAAATTGCCAGTATAAAGGCTAGGAAAATATTACTCGCGGGGCCAGCTAAAGCCACCCAAAACATATCCTTTCTCGGATTCTTAAAATGGTTTCCATTGATAGGAACAGGCTTGGCCCAGCCAATCATGCCAGTAATTAAAAAGACCAGTGTTCCCCAAAGGTCTAGATGCTTAAAGGGGTTGAGGGTTAATCGCCCATAAAGACGAGGGGTGGGGTCACCTAATCTGTCTGCTACGAATCCGTGTGCTAACTCATGAATGGTAACAGCAAGTAAAATCGGTGGCACCAGAATGCTAATTTGTTGAACTTTCCCTACAATGTCCATCTTTCACTCCTAACTCGTGCCAGCTTATAGCCCTATCAATTTTATCCAAACCCACAGCCATCTTAGGCCTTGTAATAGTAATTAACCGGAAACGGTTATAATGGTAAATACGAGTTAATAAGTTTCCACAAACATAGGCCTTCTCTATCTGGGTATAAGAAAATGGTGTTGGGGAAGCTTTGATAAGAAAAAAGGCCCGTTCAGGCACATCAACAACGGCTTCGTATTCCACAAATACCAATTTGCGTAAAAACAAAAACGAAGGAATATATTTTTCAGGATAATTTTTTATTAGAAACTTCCTTGTCCAGCTTTTGGGATGGCGTAAATATCCTTTTTTATTCCGAGGCCACTGTAAGTCTTGGGGCAACCCCAATTCCAAATTAACAGTCTGTTCTATCTGGGTCAGATGAGGACAACGTTTCAAGCGAGAACTTTCTTTTAAAAAATAGTCCAACAAAGGACGATAAGCAAAATAAACTCGTGCTTCTTTAAGTACTTCGTCTGAACACTGGCATCCAATAATAGTGTGGGCAAATTTAATTAAATCTTGGGGTGTTGCCAAAAGGGTCTGTAATTGTTCTAAAATCCAACTCTTAGCCACTTTTAATTCCCAGCTTTTCTCCTACAAGCCGTTTGATAGTTATTATTTCGCTACATTTTAGCATAGAAGCAAAAATAAAAAAAGTAAATCCTCCTAAGGGGATACCTAAAAATACTTGCCTGAATATATTGGTTGGGTAATGATGCTTGAATAGCCATAAACATAATCCCATACCCAAACCAGCTAAAGTGGTCTTGCCTATTTCTTGCCAGAAAACAGAAGAGAAAAATCGTCCAATCCTTTTTTGAAGTAAATAAGTGAGAAACATAACATTAAGACAACCAACTATAGAAGTAGTAAGGGCAAGACCAGCATGTTTAAAGGGTATCATAAGGAGAATTCCCAGGAAAAGATTAAACACCAAACAAAATGCGCTCACTTTTACCGGAGTGGCTGTATCTTGAAGGGCATAAAAGGCATTGTTTAACAGCCTCAAGGCACTAAAAAAGACCAGACCTAAGGCATAACAATAAAGGGCCTGGGCTGTAGCCTGGGTGGAGGCAGACGAAAAAGCACCTCGCTGTAAGAGAAGGGCAATGATGGATTCTTTAAAGATAATTAACCCTAATGTGGCCGGAAAAATAAGGAAAAAAACCGTTTGTAAACCAAAGGCTAATGTATGTTTGAACTCCTGATAATCCTTTTTTACCGCCTGTTCAGAAAGGGTAGGTAAACTGGCTGTACCCAGAGAAAAGGCAAAAAGGGCAAGGGGAAACTGGACGAGACGATCGGCGTAATAAAGATAAGAAACACTCCCTTCAGGTAAAAAAGAGGCCAGGATGGTGTTGATAAAAATACTTAATTGATACACCGCTGCCCCGATTACGGCTGGTCCCATCAGGATTAAAATACGTTTAAGGGCAGGATGATGGAGATTCCATAAAGGTCTTAAAGTAAAACCTTCTTTAAAGAGAAAAGGAAGTTGAAGGCCAAGTTGTAAAATACCGCCTATCATTACGCCTCCAGCCAAACAATACACACCTGGCCAGCCTAATTTGTGGGCTAGAAGCAAAGAAGCAATCATAGACACATTAAGAAACGAATAGCTAAAAGCAGGGGCAGTGAAATAACGGAGGGCATTCAACATCGCTATAGCCAGGGCCGTAAGACAAATCAAAAATACATAAGGAAACATAATCCGGGTAAGGGTAACAGTAAGGCTGAACTTTTCAGGAACACGTGCAAAACCTGGGGCAATTAATTTAACCAGCCAGGGAGCCAAAAATATTCCTAAGATACTCAATCCCAACAGAATTGCTCCTAACATTGTCCAGACGATTCGGGCTAAATGAATAGCTTCCCGGCGAGATTTTGTAGTGAGATACTCTGTAAAAATGGGGACAAACACGACCACCATGCTGCCTTCGGCAAACAAACGGCGCCAAAGATTGGGTAAGCGGAAAGCAACAAAAAAGGCATCAGCAGCCATACCTGTACCCAAGAAATAGGCAATGGCTACTTCTCGCCCAAACCCTAATAAACGACTAAGTAGGGTGCCCGCGGTATAGATGCCTGCTGCCCGGGCAACTTCCTTTTTGGAGCTCATGCCCAGTGGGTAGCAGGTTAAAAAGAAGATGTCAAGTTATTGTGTAGACGCGGATTTATCTTCCACTATTAGGTAATAATGGCTTTTGGCAAATTGATATTACTACTTACCTTTAGCCTTACGTTTTGAGGCCTTAAGGGGATTAATCCGTTTGCCATTACCATTTTTGCCGTTGCCATTCTTTACATGAGTGGCAAAATTGCATTTGCCTAAACGCCATTTGGCTGCGGGATCAGGACAAATACGGCAGTACTTACCACTTTCTGTTTCCATAACATGAGCACAACCTTCGCATTGCTCTACGATGGGATGGCAAGTGCCCCCATTAAACTTACAACCCTTAACGGTCATAAAAGGACACTTCATCCCCTTTTTAACAGTCATACACTCCAGCATCTTCCAACCTCCTTACATTAAAGTCAAAACGGGCGGCTTTTTAGCAAAAAATGATACATCTGTCAATACTCTGCCCTACCTATTGACACCTTCCTCAATGAATGCTACTTTGAGGCATATTTACTAAGGAGAGTGAAAATGTTTGGCATTGGGTTGCCGGAACTGCTGATTATTTTATTTATTGTGCTTATCATCTTTGGGGCAAGCCGTCTCCCTGAAATAGGAGCTGGATTAGGTCAGGGTATCAAGAACTTCAAAAAGGCCTTCAAAGAAGATAAGGCCATTGATGTGACTCCTCAAAAGGAGCTAGAAGAGAAAGAGAAAGCGGAAAAAGAAACTTAGGAATGCGAGTGACACTGCAGAGAGTGCTTAAATTCTTTACGTCCGTTCGCCTGGCTATTTTTCTTCTCCTTATTTTAGCTGTAGCCTGTATTATAGGCACGCTTTTACCTCAAAGTCAGCCACCAGAAGTATATCTAAAGCAATTTGGAAATGTTGGGTCTAAAATCATCAATGCCTTTTCTCTCTATGATGTTTATCATGCGCGCTGGTTTCAAGTTCTCCTGTCTTTATTAACACTAAATTTAATCGCCTGTTCTCTGGATCGCTTTCCCAAAACATGGCGGATACTTCAATATAATGCAAAAAAAGAAATAGATGAAAAATTTTTAAGCCATCTCTCTTTTAATGCCCATTTTATCTGTAAACTGCCCTTTGAAGAAGCCAAAGAAAAGTTAAGTGCTCTCTTTAAAAAGGAATTTTCACAACTGGAAGTTGCTTCTAATCCTGATTTTGTCATTCATGTTAAAAAAGGCAGCATCAGCCACTGGGGTCCCTATATCATTCATGGTGGCATATTGGTCATTCTCATTGGTGGTTTAATAAGCTCTATCTTTGGCTTTTCAGGCATGATGTTCATCCCCGAAGGAGAAGTAAGCAACACGATATTCTTAGAAGGGAGAAAACATCACCAGGTATACAATTTACCTTTCAGCCTTAAGTGTGATAAATTTACCGTAGAATATTACGATAACGGTATGCCTAAAGAATACCTCTCTCATATTACTGTAATTGATAACCAGAAAAAATTCAAAACAACGATTAAAGTCAATGGCCCTTTGGACTATAAAGGTTTTCGTTTCTATCAGGCAAATTTCGGTGTGGCTTCTAATCCCACAGTTACTTTTGAAGTTACTGAACGGAAGACTGGTAAAAAATTTACGCTTACCGCTCCCTTCAATACCCCTGTACCTTTGCCTGATGAACAAGGAGCGATAAAGGTAGTGAAGGCCTTTTCTGACCTTATGAACTTTGGTCCAGCTTTTCAGGTGGTTATACAGAAGCCAAATCAAAAACCCCAAACCAGTTGGGTCTTAAGCAAATTTCCCGAATTTGATGCTATGCATCGGAAAGGTAAATATACACTTGTGGTAAAAGACTTCACCCGCTTTACAGGTTTAGAGGTAAAAAAAGACCCAGGTGTATGGGTCGTCTGGATAGGCTGTATTATCCTAGTAGGTGGATTAATGATCAGTTTCTTTATCATTCCTCAAAAAATGTGGTTAAAATTAGCACCCCACAAACAGGGGTGTGAGGTCTGGCTGGGCGGAATGGCAAGTAAAAGGCGAGAGACATTTAAACATATCTTTCAAGAATGGGCGAATGAAGTAAAAGAGGTTTTGACATGTGGAACATAAAAATTCTCAGTTACGTCACCTTTTTTTATTTAGGTTGTTTTTTGCTCTATCTGGGCATACTTGTTTTTCGGAGAAGGAGTCTGGAGAAAATTGCTACTTATGCTACTATGCTTACTCTAACTGTCCACACGATTAGCATCATTTTAAGGTGGGTTGAATCACACAAAATGGGTATTGGTCATGCTCCTCTCTCCAATCTTTACGAATCTCTTATCTTCTTTGCTTGGTGTATTGTGTTTTTATACTTGGTCATTGAAAAAAAATACAAAAATCATATTTTGGGAGCCTTTGTCTTACCCTTTGCATTCTTGACCATGGCCTATGCTTCTTTCTCACCTGATGTAAACAGCCGTATTGAACCTTTATTACCTGCCCTCAAAAGCAACTGGTTAATTGTCCATGTGATTACTTGCTTTCTAGCCTATGGAGCTTTTGCTATTTCCTGTGGACTAAGTGTTGTCTACTTGTTACGGAAAACGGGGAATAAAATCTGGGACATTTTCCCCTCCCAAAAGCAACTTGACGATTTAATTTATCAAACCATTGCCTTTGGCTTTACCTTACTCACCATTGGTATCATTACTGGTGCTGTCTGGGCCGACAAGGCTTGGGGGAAATACTGGAGCTGGGATCCAAAAGAAACCTGGTCTCTGATTACCTGGCTTATTTACGCCACCTTTATTCACTGTCGTCTGGTAAAAGGATGGCGGGAAACTAAAATGGCCTTCCTTTCTATTGTGGGCTTTGTCTCTGTCTTGTTTACCTATTTCGGAGTTAACTTTCTCCTTTCTGGCTTACATAGTTATGCTAAACCAAGTTAATCAGTTTGTTGATTTCGTCAAGAACTATTTGGGCAATTGTGGGTATGCGTCTTTCTATCTCTGGGGTTAACTCCATTCCCCAGTCTATTTCTTTAGGTTCAACACCAAAAATAATCACGGTTTTAGGACGCATACCTACCTGTTCAGCCATCTGAAGAGCGTTAACAAGGCCTAAATCATGCAATGAAACTGGGCTGTCATCAGGAGGAAGTAAGTCTTCTGGTTTAAGCCGATAAATACTGCCCGGAGGCATATTACCCTTTACGGCATCAATGACAATAAGATGATCTACTTCGGTAAAATAAGGGAATAAAAGAGGTGTAGAAGTGCCTCCATCCATTAATTCTACTTCTTTAGGTAAATCTAGCTTTTTCATGTGCTCTACAGTTCTCACACCTACTCCTTCGTCCTTCATTAAAATATTTCCTATGCCCAATACCATAATTTTCATTGTCTCCTCCAAATTGACATTCAGGCTTTCACATGGAAAAATACCTTAAAAACGGAGAAAAAACAAGGATGATTAAAGTAAAATTCTTTCCAGAAGGGGAAAAAGTGGAGATAGAAAAGAAGCTAACTGTCAAACAATTGTTGAAAAGACTCAATTTGCTGCCAGGCACAGCGCTTGTAATTAGAAACAAACAGCTACTCACTTCAGATATAGTTTTAAAAGGAGGAGATGAAATAGAAATACGAGTTGTAACTTCAAGGGGGTAAATAATGAAG
>JAGHCL010000074.1 GCA_021160485.1 Candidatus Desulfofervidaceae bacterium | reverse complement strand
TTAGTGGTTATGTAGGTAACTTCAAAACAGAACTATCTTCAGAAGGTAAAGAAACACAAGCGCTTGAACATGGAGTGATAATCGTTGCTACTGGTGGTCATCAATATCAGCCATCTGAGTATTTGTATGGTCAAGACGAACGTGTGCTTACCCAGCTTCAACTGGAAGAGAGGTTAGCGACTAATGCTGTGGATAAAGAGAAATTAAATAATGTGGTGATGATCCAATGTGTTGGTTCTCGTGATGAAGAAAGACCGTATTGTAGCAAAATCTGCTGTGCTCAAGCCATTAAAAATGCCCTGAGGATAAAGGAAATAAACCCCAAGGCCAATGTCTATATTCTTTACCGGGACATAAGGGCGTACGGCTTCAGAGAAGAATTCTATGCCCAGGCTCGGGCTAAAGGAGTTATTTTCATCAGATACGATAAAGATAACAAACCCAAGGTAGAAAAAGTTGACGGGAAATTAAGGGTCACGGCTATTGATCCCATCCTGGAAGAAAAGGTAATAATTGAACCAGATGTCCTCGTGTTAAGTGTTTCTATTGTGCCCAACGACAACAAACAACTGGCCAAACTCCTTAAGACACCTCTTACTAAAGAGGGATTTTTTCTTGAAGCCCATGTAAAGCTCCGGCCAGTAGAAGCAGCCGTGGATGGCATTTTCTATGCAGGTATTGCTCACTTTCCTAAGCCCATAGACGAAACTGTCTCTCAAGCCCTGGCCGCAGCCGCGAAAGCAACTATCACTCTGGCCAAGGGTTATGTAAAAGTTGAACCCATTGTTTCTTCTGTCAATAAAGACCTGTGCATTGGTTGTGGCATCTGTGAAAGTCTGTGTCCTTATAAAGCCATTAGAATTGTCAAGGTTAACAAGAGAAGAAAGGCAGAAACTATCTCTGCCTCCTGTAAAGGTTGTGGCGTATGTGCTGCCCATTGTCCACAACAGGCAATCATAATGGGACGATTTACTGACGAACAGATTAGGGCCCAAATTGCGGCCTTTGGTAAGGAGGAATAAGAAGTGGCCCAAACAGCGTTTGAACCAAGGATTCTAGGATTTCTTTGCAATTGGTGTTGTTATACAGCCGCAGATTCAGCCGGTGTGGCGAGGTACCAATATCCCCCTAATTTAAGAGTAATCAGGGTTATGTGTACAGGCAGGATAGACCCCCTTTTTATCATAGATGGCTTTTTAAACGGGGCTGATGGAGTCTTTATTGGCGGTTGTCATTTAGGGGAATGTCATTATATTTCTGGAAACTATGAGGCTCAGTTTGTTGTGACCTTTGCTCACAAGATTTTGGAAGAAATAGGGCTAAATCCGCAAAGGCTTCGACTTGAGTGGGCTTCTGCTGCTGAAGGGGCCTATTTTGTTAAAGTCATTACTGAATTTACTGCCTGGCTCAAGACAGTGGGAAGTCCTGGAGAAAGCGAGAAGTTAGATAAGGAAGAATTAAAACTCAAGTTAAAAGCTGCCACTATGGCGCTAGAAAATACCAAATTGAGAATGGCCTTTGCCAAAGAAGCAGCAAAACTTAAAGAAAGAAGGGAAAGCGGTGAAACCATAGAGTTAACAATAAGCGAAGGATTAAAAAAGACAATTAAGAGTGAAATATCTTTTTATTTATCAAGTTTATACCTACAAAAAGGTCCTCATTCTGTTTCAGAATTGGCCAGTAAGCTGAATCTGCCCGAATCTGAAGTAGAAAAGTATATTTCTTTATTAAGCAAACGGGGACTTATTACCCTAAAACAGGAAAGCCCTACTCCGGTTTATATTGGAAAAAATCTTGAAAGCAAGTAGGGCACATTCAGGCTCTGGAACCGCTGTAGTTAAAATGTTATTACACCTACGCTCCTACGTGTGTGTTCACCTATTGCTGATTACCCATGGCGGAACTTGGCTTTAGGTAAATCCGTCGCTCTCTTGTGGACATCAAGAGCAGCCTGCCCGATGGCCTCGCTTAAAGTAGGATGCGGGAAAAGGAAACGATCTAATTCAGCCGTAGTGCATTCTAATTTAACCGCCAGGGCCGCGCCATTGATTAATTCTGTCGCATGGGGGCCAATAATGTGGATTCCAAGGATTTTATCTGTTTCCTTATCCGCAACAATTTTGACAAATCCATTTTTTTCTCCCATCGTCATGGCCTTTCCGCTGGCCATAAAAGGAAACTTACCTATCTTAATTTCATATCCCCTTTCTCTTGCCTCATCCTCATTAAGCCCTACACTTGCTATCTCAGGTAGAGTAAAGATACAACCAGGAATAACTTTATAATCAATAGTGGCATGCTTTCCCATAGCGTTCTCCGCCGCTACCATACCCTCAGCACATGCCTTATGAGCCAAAAAGGGAGTCCCGACCACATCACCAATAGCATATATTCCTTTTATATTCGTCTCCATCTTTTCATCTACGACTATCCTACCACCTTCACAAACAATACCTGCATGTTCTAGACCTAATTCTTGAAGACAGGGTTTTCTTCCCGTGGCCACAAGGGCTTTTTCAACTACAACTTTATCTAAGCCATTGGCTGATTCAAAAGTTATTTCTATCTCACTGTTTGTATAGGTCATCTCTTTTACCCGGGCACTGGTCTTAATATCAATGCCCTTACTTTTTAAAATTCTTTCTAGCATTCGGGAGAGCTCTCTGTCTTCACCAGGAAGGATTCGGGGCAATGCTTCAATCACCATTACTTTCGTTCCTAAGACCTGAAAGATACAGGCAAATTCTAAGCCTATCACCCCGCCTCCAATAATAAGAAGAGAAGAGGGGATTTGGCCAAGCTCAAGTATGTCATCGCTTGTCATAATGTTTTCACCATCTATGTCAATCCCTGGAATTGGGGACGGAATTGAGCCAGTCGCAATGATACATTTTTGGATGTTGAAGGTGTTATCTTCTACCTTTATCTCAGAAGGCGAAATAAAAGATGCCCTGCCCTTTATAACTTCTATGCCATAACTTTTAAGTAACACCCCTACGCCGTTCCTTAATTGCTTTACAATCTTTTCCTGCCTTGCCATGATGGCGGAAAAATCAACCCCCTTTGTTTCAACCTTAATTCCAAACTCCTCCGCCTTTTTCAACCAATCCAAAACATGGACACTGGCAATAAGCGATTTTGTCGGTATACAACCTTTGTTTAAACAGGTGCCTCCTAAATCACCCTTTTCAATAATAGCAACCCTTCCACCTAACTGAGCGGCGCGAATGGCAGCAGTATATCCACCTGGCCCCGCCCCGATGACAAGAACATCAAATTCTTTTTTCATTTCAAATACTCCTCTGCCAGGTAAGAGCTACGGACATAAGGTCCACTGGCGACATAAAGAAATCCTAATGATAAGGCCTTTTCTTTATAATCATCAAACTTATCTGGATGAATATATTCTTTCACAGGATATGCCTTTAGACTGGGAGGTAGATACTGACCTAAACTCAAAAAATCACATTCTGCTTCTCGTAGGGCCTTAAATACCTCCAGCACTTCTCCCTCTTCCTCGCCTAAACCTAGCATCAGACCTGACTTGGTATAAATGCCGTTACTTAATGTTTTTACGGTCTTTAAAACCTCTAAAGAGCGAAAATAATCTGCTGCCTGGCGCACATCAGGATATAGCCTTGGCACAGTCTCAATATTATGCCCAATAACATCCGGCCCTGTTTCTATCACTCTTTCAATGGCTCGTCTATTGCCTTTAAAGTCCGGGATAAGAACTTCAATGGTACTTTTCGCCATCGTTTTTTTTATGCTAAGAATGGTCTGAGCAAATTGTTCTGCCCCACCATCAGGCAAATCATCCCTTGTGACACTCGTAATCACCACGTGTCTTAAATTAAGGCGTCGCACGGCTTCTGCTACCCGTTCAGGTTCTCCCTCATCTACAGGACATGGTTTTCCTTTTTTCACCCCACAGAAACGGCAGTTTCTGGTACAAATATCACCCAAGATTAAAAAAGTAGCCGTTCTTTTTGAAAAACACTCAGAAATATTAGGACAACCTGCTTCTTCGCAGATAGTATGCAGTTTCAAATCTTTTAGAAGCAGCTTTAAGGTATGGCATGCCTTCAAATCAATCTTTTTATTCAGCCAGGGTGGTTTTCTCATCTTCTAAGATTCCAATCCTCGGTAGTGTATTTTTCTTTTTTTAATTTAAGGGCCAATTTTTCCTCCTCTGGAGTAAACCCCTGCTCTATTAAATTTACAGAAAAAGTTTCTTTAAAAGATGTTTTAATAG
>JAGHCL010000082.1 GCA_021160485.1 Candidatus Desulfofervidaceae bacterium | reverse complement strand
TTCACGCTGGATAAAACCATAGCCCTTACTGTCATTAAACCACTTCACTGTTCCTTTAAACTTCATCTAACCCTCCTACAAAAATAAAAATCCACCAGCTGCAGCTGGCTATCTCTGTCTAACACGCCCCCCATATATTGTCAATACAAAATTTCATTTGAAGATTAATCTCTCAAAACAAATGAATTTTAAAAGGTGATAAAGGGTGATTTTGAAATGGGCTTTATGTAAAAGACTTATTTATAAGTATTAAATTTGGAAAAGTTTTTTGATAATAAGAATACTGACACTTTACATTCATTAAAAGATAAAGGTCTTTATATGGACAATAGAAAATCTCTGTCTGCCTGAAACTCTATTAAAAGAGAACGGTTATAAAGTCGTATCGGCCGCAAATGGAGTGGAGACCCTTGATAAAAAAGCAAAAGCAGGCAAATACAAAAGAGAGTGGCAACTTTCGAGATGTTCTTTTGAAGGTTAACTCGAAGATTTTTTCTTGTGAGACAAGAGATAAGTCTCAATAAGGCTGTCTATTTCTCCATCCAATACGGCTTCTACCTGGGGAATTCCCAACTGGGTGCGGTGATCTTTAACCAATTTATAAGGATGGAGGGTATAAGTTCTTATCTGACTGCCCCAGGCAATTTCTTTCTGGTTAGCATACATTTCTCTCTTTTTTTCGTCTTGTTTACGTTGTTCCAAGTCGTAAAGCCGGGACTTTAAAAGCATCAAAGCGGCTTCTTTATTCCTAAATTGAGAACGTTCACTCTGAGATTGCACCACAATCCCTGTAGGTAAATGGGTAATTCTTACTCCAGTTTCTACTTTATTAACATGTTGGCCACCAGCACCACTTGACCGAAAAGTTTCAATTTTTAAATCGCTCTCTTTAAGTTCTATTTTAATTTCTTCATTGACCTGAGGATATACAGATACGGCTGCAAAGGAGGTATGCCGTCTTCTTCCAGTGTCAAAAGGTGAAAGCCGAATAAGCCGATGCACTCCTATTTCACCTTTTAAGAAGCCATACGCATAAGGCCCTTTTACCAAAAAAGTAACACTTTTGATACCCGCTTCTTCTCCCCGCAATGTATCTAAAAAATCAACCTTAAAGCCAGTTTTTTCCGCCCATCGGACATACATTCTTAACAGCATTTCTGCCCAATCTTGAGCATCTGTTCCACCTGCCCCAGCATGGATTTCCATGATGGCATTTAATTTGTCCGCAGGTTCATTCAAAAGCCACTGTAATTCTAACTTTTTAAACTGTTTTTCAAGCTGAGTGATTTTTTTCTTTACTTCTTTTAAAACTTCAGAATCGTTTTCTTCCATGGCCAATTCGTAAAGCACATTTAAGTCTTCTAAGGCACTTTTATACCTCTGCCAGAGTTGAACAGTCTCTTCTAGCTGGCTCTTCTCCTGCAATAAGGGTTTGATCTTTTCAATTTGTTGCCAGTCTTGGTGTTTGGAAAGAAGATGGTCTAATTCTTTAATGCGGGAGGTTCTTGCAGGGATGTCAAAGATACTCCTCAAGTTTGAGGAAACGAAGATTAAGATGATCTAAACTTTCTTTAATTTCTTCCATAAAAACCTCCTTCCAACGTATATTCCTGATAAAATAAACATACCACACAAACACCCAAAAGCCAAGGTGTCTCCATACATTGTATAAACAGTTTTAACTTTAATCAGGGGTAATTTACCAACAAGATAGGCCGGGGTAAATAGTTTGGTCTTTTTGAAAATTTGTCCGGTTGGGTCAATAAAGGCACTAATACCAGTGTTGGCTGCACGGGCAATTGCCCTCCTATTTTCTACGGCACGTAAAACTAGCATAGAAAGATGTTGATAGGGAGCACTAGTATACCCAAACCAGGCATCGTTAGTAATGTTTACCAGGAAATTGGCCTGCCTCTTTACCAATTTCTGGCTAATTTCGGGAAAAATACACTCAAAACATATGAGAACACCAAAAGATACACCGGGTTGAAAACGAAGTGGCATTTCTGACTTTCCTGGCGAGAAGTCTCCAGGATTATTGGCTAGCATAGGAATAAAGGAAAATAACTTCCGACAGGGCACGTATTCCCCAAAGGGAACCAGGTGTGTTTTGTCGTAATGACTTATGATTATGCCTTTTTTATTGATAAGATAAGCTCGGTTGTAATATTTAACTTCTGTTTGAGTCATTTCGTAAGCAGGGCTTCCTACTAAGAGGGAGCTATTTGTCCCCCGGGCAAGTTTTAAGATTTGCTTCCGATAAGGAGATTCAAGTTGGAGATAAAAAGGCAAGGCTGTTTCTGGCCAGATAACCAGGTCAGGCTTTTGCCGAGAGGCAGCTTTAGTAAGGGTCTCGTAGATCTTAATAGTGGCTTCCTGATAAACCGGGTCCCATTTATGAGCCTGGTCAATATTACCCTGAATGACAGCAATTTTGAGCTGAGGATTGTTTGCCAGCTTTTTTCCCCAAAATGCCAGACGGTTATGACCATAGAGAAGTCCAAGGCCGAGTAATAAAAGTAAAATAAGCAAATTTAAATAAGCTACTTTGGTCTTTTGAAACAGGCACTGGAAAAGGCAGGCATTGCCTAGAATAACAAAAAATGACAATAAATATACGCCTCCTATATCGGCCATCTGGATGAAATGAAGCCACTTATATTGAGAGTCTCCCAACAATTCCCAGGGAAAACCAGTTAAAAAATGTCCTCTGACGTATTCAAGTCCTACCCAAAATATAGAGGCAAACCATGGAAAAACAGGATTTTCTATCAGCGCAAGTTGTTTTATAGTATAACAAAAAATACCAAAATAAAGCGCCAAGTAGGTAACGAGTAAACAGAGGAGACATAATCCCCATAACAAGGAAAGCCCGCCATAGTCTACCATTGCATAAAGTGTCCAATACAAAATGCCTAAAAAGAACAAGCTTCCGGTTATAATTCCCCGAAGGAACGAAACCTGAGGAGTGGCATCTTTTATGGCCCATAACAAAGGTAAAAAAGCAAACCAAGCCAAAGGATAAAGGTCAAAGGGAGGGAAACTGAACACGAGCAAGATTGCAGAAAAGACAGGAAATAAATATCCTTTAGACATAAAACTAAATTGCCGCTTCTTTGTGATTTTGTCAATTGTTGTGTTGACTATGGCGTGAGACTTGCGGATTTAATAAAGAAAGGGCAGTGAGGTAAAAGCTTACCCCATTACCCATTTTATCCCATTACCAGAGCTTCCTTAGGGAGCCCAAAAACCCGGGCAATTTTTTCTATGTTTTTACCTTTAGGAATGGACTTGCCTTGTTCCCACATATTAACTGTAATTCGGGCACACCCTAGACGCTTTGCCAACTCTGCCTGTGTCCACCCCTGTAGGCGTCGCAGCATTCTAATCTTTTTCCCTATTTCTCCCTGGCGACATACACGCCGATAGTGAGAGTCAAAAGTCCGTTTAACGATTCTTTCTAATAATCTGCGTGCAATTCTAACTACTTTAGCACATTCTGTATTTTTATCTTCAAAATACAACTGTTCCAGCAGAATAAACGTTGCACAAGCTACTGGTAAGGCATTTTTAAATTCTCCTTGCAACCGCTGTGCTACTTTCTCTTTGGGCAACATTTCCCTTTGATTTTTCTTAAACAACGGAACAATATGTTTCTCTAAATAGAGGTTAACTACCTTTTCCCAATTAGGTGTCTGCAAACTCTTTTTGGCCTTGAGCAATTTTTGTCTCACTGCCTCCCTGGTTAAACCATAGTCTTTTCCAATCTCACTTAGCGTTTCACCGTAAAAATATCGTCTAATAAAAAATACTCTTTCTTTACTCGGAACAAACCGTGCCATCTTTTGCAATATTTCAGTAAAGGGAGTTTGCAAAAAGTCTGTTTCCACTTCGGACCAATTTGTCACAAACTGTGCCAATTTGGCCATCAGACTTTGAACCGAGCGATGCCATAGATTTCTTATCTCTAGAGCCCGTTTTACAGGAGTTGCCGCAAGTTTACCCAAAGTTTTGATGTCCAAAACCGCACACAATTTAGCTTCACGCTCGTTGAGAACGAGACATTCTACTGGATAATCTTTAAAATATTGCAATTGTTTTAAATTGACTTCTGTCCCAAAAGTTATATCTCTTTTGGCTAAAGATTTCATTTTCTTCCTACCTCTTCACTTATTTTATTCTTATGTTATTTAATAGCACACTTTTTGCTTAAGTGCAAGAGATGTGCCAAATTTTTTTGAGTTCTTTTATATCTTCCCAACTAAGAGAAGAATGGGCACAGGGGAGGATAGAGTTGTTATGGGTAAGGGGTTCATTAGCTAAATCATACTGACTGCACTGTAATGCCTCTGGCCAGAGTTTTGTTCCAGGAATGGGCGAATATTCTGCCAAGCGGGGAGTTATTCCTAACTTTTGAGCAAAAACAATTGTTTCTTTCACTTCTGCCTTTGCTTGGCCTGGCAACCCGATAAGGATGTAGCTTCCGATTTGACTGGGAGTAAAACCCACTTCATGAAGGTAGTGCACTGCCTGGATAAATTCCTCTCTTGTCAATTTTTGATCATGGCGTTTGGGACTGGCTGTTTCAAGACCCAAACGGACAGTTTTTACACCTGCTTGAAACATAATTTTAGCTACTTTTGGAGTGATAAAACGGGCATGAAGGCCATTGGGTGTATGAAAATGGACGTTTATTTTGCTCTTGATAATCATGTTGAATAATGGAACGGCATGCGTTTCAGCGTTAACTAAAAGAGCATCGTCATAGAATGCGAATTCTTTAATACCATATTGTGTGTGCCAGAAAATAATTTCTTTAAACACATCTTGAGGTGGCCGTTGATAAAAAGTGGAAAAAAGCAGCCTTGAAGCACAATATTCGCACCGAAATGGGCAACCCCGTGAGGTAAGAATACATACATAGTCTATCTGGGGAAGTAAATCAAAGGCAGGATAAGGCAAGTCGGGATCGTATTCCATCTTGGGTGTGTATTCCAATTTGATACCAGTAAGCTGTTCTAAAAGTGAAGGTAAAGTTGTTTCTGCCGGGCCTTTTACAACGAAATCTGCCTGGCTATACTGGCATGCATGTTCATAGCAAAGGGTAGCGTAAATTCCACCTAGGGTTATGGGCACCTGGGGCCATTTTTGCTTACAAAAGTGGATAACAGCAAATACCCCTGGATACCAATAGGTCATTCCTGAGGTAATAAGAATGACATCAGGAGGAGGGAGTTTATTTAATTCTTCCCAGAAAAGGCGGTAAGTAAGACCATACCGATAATAATGTCTGGGAATATGGGTAAAAAAAGCCGGTTTAGGTATACGTTGCCGGTAAAATTTGCCGGTGCCATTAGCACGACGGGTGGCATGTTTAATGTGAGGTTCAAAGGCCATCTGGGGGTGGTGGACATTAAGACAGTCAATGAAATCCACATGGCAACCATTGGCTCGAAGCCAACTGGCAATATAAAGCAATCCCAGTGGCTTGGCCCAGTAATCATGGGCAGCAAAATCATAAATCCAAGGATTAATTAGCAACAAGCGTGGTTTTTTCATGGTTTTATTTGGGACGAAGGAGTTCATAAAGACAAATGGCTGTAGCCGCAGCCGCATTCAGGGAGTTAAACTTACCCTGCATAGGAATAGTGGCAAGGAAATCACATTTTTCTTTGACTAAACGGCTTAATCCTTGATGTTCATGACCGATAACTAAAACCAGAGGTAAATCTTTGGGAATCTCCCAAAGAGGCATTCCATTTTCAACCACCGTCCCTACGCACCAAAACCCAGCTTTTTTTAGTTCATCTATGGTTTGAGCAAAGTTGGTTACCCTAATAATGGGTAAGCGCAAGGCGGCTCCGGCAGAAGCTTTAATCACCGTAGAAGTTATACCTGCAGCCCTATCCTTGGGCAGAATAACTGCATTTACTCCAAAAGCCGCTGCACTCCGAATAATATTGCCCAGATTTTGAGGATCCTGAATATGGTCTAGGAGTAAAATTAATTTTGCAGGCTGGTTAAGAAGAGTTTCTAGTCCTATGTAATGAAAGGTTCTTAATTTTCCTGCCACACCCTGATGTGCAGGAACTTGTCCTGTTTTTTTAAAAATATTGTCTAAATAAATGCGGGGGCGAAATTTTACCAAAATATTTCTTTGTCGGGCCAGAGCAAGAATCTTTTGTTTTTTATGAAACTGAATATCTTCAGCCAAAAACAATTTTTCTATTATATCTGGTTGTGTAGTTAAGGCCTCAATTACTGGATGGAATCCATAAATATAATCATTCATACTAAAACCTAACTTAAGGAAGCTTATTGCAACATAGTATATTACCAAAATTATTGCATATTA
>JAGHCL010000112.1 GCA_021160485.1 Candidatus Desulfofervidaceae bacterium | reverse complement strand
CTATCGCTCTTTTTTGGTGAAGCGTGTCCCAGACAAATTGACGAAAACTGGTACAATTCTGGCTTTATCTGGTAAAATTCTGGGTGAACACAGAGGGCTATGGCATTATACCATTGGACAAAGACGGGGCATTGGGGTTTGTGGCAAAGAACCTTATTATGTCAGGGAAATAGATACCAAACATAACTGCCTTATTGTGGCTCCAAGGCGTGAACTCTTCTTCAAACAGGCCCTGGTAGAAGAACTTAATTTCTTCCCTTTTGCGTATTTAGAAGAGCCACTGGAAGTTATGGTCAAAATCAGGTATAAACATAAAGCATCTCCTGCTTTAATTGAACCTGTGGAAAGGAATTTAGTTAAAGTTAGCTTTGACCCACCGCAATTTGGTGTCACGCCAGGTCAGGCCGCTGTATTTTATCAAGGAGAAGTTTGTATTGGAGGAGGCTTAATTAAATCTGCCCAATGAAGGTTGCCATTTTCACTGTAGGATGCAAGGCCAATCAGTATGAATCAGACGCCCTGAGTTATCTTTTATTAAAACAGGGTCATACAATTGTGACAGAGATAGAACAGGCAGATATCTGTATTGTCAACACCTGCACTGTAACACACCGAGCAGATTATGACAGCCGCCGTATTTTAAGACAGATAATCAGAAAAAATCCGAAGGCCATTTGTATAGCCACCGGTTGTTATATCCAAATAAGCTACTCAAAATTAGCAGAAATCAAAGGGATTGACTATCTCATTGGCAACAGAGAAAAACCTAAAATTTTACAGCTTCTGCCTCATTTAAAAAAACAAAAAGTTCCTCAAATATTAGTCAGTCCGAACCCTACAACTCTGGATACCCTTACAGACTTTCCTCCCCCTGCAACTTCCAGACATACCCGGGCATATCTTAAAATTCAGGATGGCTGTGATACCTTTTGTTCATATTGCATTGTTCCCTACGCCAGAGGGCGTGCCCGCAGTTTGCCTCCAGACGAAGTCATAAAGCGGGTTTGTTATTTGCAAGCGCAGGGAGTAAAAGAAATTGTCTTTACCGGTATCCATCTGGGCGAGTACGGAAAAGACCTCTCCCCTTCCCTTTCACTGACGCAACTGTTAAATATGTTAAAAGAATCAGACATATCTGTACGCATTCGTCTGAGTTCTCTAAACCCTACCGAGATTGACGATGAAATGTTTAAATTGTTTGCTCATTTTGAAAATCTCTGTCCTCATCTCCATATCTCTCTTCAAAGTGGCTCTAATAGAATGCTGCAAAAAATGGGGCGCTCTTATACAGTTCATAGATTCAAAGATATCGTTGCCATTTTGAGAAAAGAATTGCCCTATCTAGCCATAGGTGTGGATATTATCGTGGGTTTTCCCGGGGAAACTCAAGAAGATTTTCTACAAACGTATAATCTCATTCAGGACACGCCAGTGAGCTACTGCCATATATTTTCTTATTCTGATCGCCCCGGGACTAAGGCAGCAAAAATGCCAGACAAAGTGCCGTTAGAAACCATAAAAGAGCGGGTTAAAAAACTTAGAGCATTGGATAGGACAAAAAGAATCCAGTTTTTCAAGGCCAACCTGGGCCGAATAGTGCACGTTTTAATAGAGGAAAAGGAAGACATTTTTCTTAAAGGACATAGTGAGAACTACATTTCTGTCTATATAAAGGCTGAAACGGCCTTCGAGCAGAAAACAAATCAGATTGTGCCAGTCAGACTAATTGCCTATCAAGATGGCCGTGTATATGGAGAAATGGTCACTCAAAACGATATACCTTCCTGATTTTATCCATGTTTTATTGTGATGCAATAAGTCCGGATAAATTGAATACTTTTTCCTTCGGTGGTATAATTAAAACAAAATGGATGAGCTTAAAAAAATCATCAATTTAATGGAGATTATCTCTACGGCCCTGGGAGAAGATATAAATTTAAAGATAAGGGCCGGTAAGTGGTGGTCTTATGATTATGAGAAAAATGAAGTGGTATTTCCTGAAAAACTTTTATTAACTTATACCCCAGAAGAGATCATAGGTTTTATCACCCACGAGGTGGGGCACCGTCAGATCACGCGGGTGGATCTAAGGCAGGAAGGATTCAGTTATTTTTATAGCAAGCCTTATTTGGAGCTACTTTTAAGTGTTTTTGAGGATGCCAGGGTGAACAACTGGATGTGTTTATTATTTCCAGGGGCCAAATATTATTTGGACATCATGTACGAAGATTTATTGACAGAAGATCTGCAAAAGTCTGAATACATAAATCACCTTCAGAGACAAGTTAAAGGGGCTGTTCATCCCTACATTTTATATCCTCACTTAGAGTATATTCTGGGCGTAATGTATTATTGGAAATATAAAAAACATCCTCCAAAGCTCCTCAACCCAGAGGTTAAAAAGTCCCTGGAAGAAACGTCCACATTTTTTGACAAAATCTTTAATTGTTTTCCGCAAGGCAGACAGGGAGAAAAGGAAAGATTTGCCTTTGCCTATAAGGCCATGGAGTTAATAAAAGACCATATTTTAG
>JAGHCL010000169.1 GCA_021160485.1 Candidatus Desulfofervidaceae bacterium | reverse complement strand
GTCTCTGCCTCAGCAATCGGAAGACCGGCAAAGGTATTATAATCATGAACCCGGTAAGTAAGGAGTTTAAAATAATCCTTTTTTAATTCCCCTCGGGCCCGATACATACGGAGTTTAAAAGACTCTTCTGCCACGTCAAATTGAAAACCTTGATTTTCTAATTCTTTCAATTCGCTTAGGATTTTCTGGACTTCAGGGTCCTTGCTGTCTAAATCAATACCCCACTGTCGGGCTTTACTCAAAATCGTGCTTTTTCCTGAGAGATCAGAAATAAGAATTCGCCTGGCATTGCCCACTCTTTCTGGCGGAATGTGCTCATAGGTTCTGGGATTGCGCTGGACAGCGCTCACATGGACACCACCTTTGTGAGCAAAGGCACTCCGACCAACATAAGGTAAATATTGGGGATGGGGAATATTAAGCAACTCAGTTACATAACGAGAAACACCAGTCAATCTGGCCAGTTGCTCGTCGCTAACGCAATCAACGCCCATTTTAAGCTTTAAGGCAGGTATAATTGAACACAAATTGGTATTTCCACAACGTTCTCCTACCCCGTTTAATGTCCCTTGCACCTGGGTTGCTCCTAAATGCACAGCCATTAAACTATTAGCCACCGCACATTCAGCATCATTGTGGGCATGAATACCCCAGCTAATATCGGGAAACTTTTCTTTTATTGCCCTGACAATTTCCGCTAACTCAAAGGGAAGAGTTCCCCCATTAGTATCACAGAAAATAATACAATCAGCCCCTGCCTCTATTGCTTTCGTTATCGTGGCCAGGGCATACTCAGGATTGTCTTTAAATCCATCAAAAAAATGTTCTGCATCATAGAAGAGCTTTTTTACATGAGGACGTAGATAGGCAACAGAATTATAGATAATCTCCAAGTTTCTTTCTGGAGAAACCTTTAGGGCATCTCTCACATGTAAATCCCAGGTTTTGCCAAAAATAGTTACTACCTCTGTGCCTGCTTCCATTAAGGCCTTGAGGTTAGGGTCGTTTTCTGGCTGGTTTTTAGGATGATGGGTGCTACCAAAGGCAGCAATAAGGGCATTTTTCAGATGATAACGTTTGATTTCGGTAAAGAAATGAGCATCTTTAGGGTTAGAACCAGGCCAGCCACCTTCTATATAGTGGACACCCAACTCATCTAATTTTTGAGCGATTCTTAATTTATCTTCCAAAAGTAAATTAAAGTCCTCTGCCTGGGTGCCATCCCTTAAAGTTGTATCATAAATTTCAACCCTAGACATATTTGCTCCTTATAATATAAATGCGTTGATATGTGAAATAAATTTGCCTCCTCAATTCCTCAATATCTCACATGTTTAACCTTGAACTTTAGACATTTTAACTCATCTACACATCCACCAATTCACCTTACCCTAATCTAAAAGCATCATGGAGGATCCTGACCGCTTTTTCTGTATCCCGCTCATCTATTACACACGAAACCTTTATTTCAGAAGTGCTGATCATCAAGATATTAATACCGGCATTGGCCAAAGCTCGGAACATCTGGGCAGCTACACCTGAGTGGCTTCGCATACCCACCCCAACAATAGATACCTTACTGATATGTTCATCTCCCAACACCCTTTCTGCTCCAATTCTATTAGCCGCTTCACGGGCAATTTCTAATGCCTGTTTGAAATCCGCTTTTGGCACTGTAAAAGTCATATCTGTAATTCCTTCCTCACTAGTGTTTTGAATAATCATATCTACTACAATTCCTGCCTGACCAATGGGTTCAAAAATCTGCGCTGCGATACCGGGTCTATCCATTACGCCTTTGATTGTAATCCGAGCCTGATTTTTATCATGGGCAATTGCTGTCACTACCACCTTCTCCATTTCCACATCTTCTTCTACTACCATGGTCCCCTCCTTATCTGTAAAAGATGAGCGCACGTGAACTGGCACATTATACTTCTTTGCAAATTCTACTGAACGTATTTGCAAAACTTTAGCCCCTAGACTGGCCAGCTCCATCATTTCATCATAAGATATCTTTTTAATTTTGCGAGCCTTAGGGCAAATACGAGGGTCGGCTGTAAACACTCCCTCTACATCTGTATAAATTTCACACATATCTGCCGTTAAGGCTGCTGCCAAGGCGACAGCGGTTGTATCCGAACCACCCCGTCCCAAAGTAGTAATGTTGCCCGAGCCATCTATGCCCTGAAAACCGGCCACGATAACGATATTGCCTGTAGCCAATTCTTCCTTTAAACGACCACAATCAATTTCATCTATGCGCGCTCGGCCAAAGGCATTATCTGTAAAAATTCTGGCTTGGAAACCAGCAAGGGAAGTAGCAGGATATCCCATACTTCTCAAGGCCATGGCTAACAAAGCTGCCGATGTCTGCTCACCCGTAGCTAAAAGGGCATCAAGCTCTCGGGGCTCAGGATTATCTGTAATCTCACGAGCAAGTCCAATCAGCCTGTCTGTCTGGCCAGCCATCGCTGAAACCACTACTACTAACTGATGTCCTTCATCAAAAAACCGAGCTACCCGGCGGGCAACATTTTTAATTCTGTTTATGTCTCCTACTGAAGTTCCCCCGTATTTTTGAACAATGAGCATAGTCTTCATATCCTCTCTATAAATATTTAAATCTGTATGTAACTTATACTTTTTTTCTCTAGCTTTTTGAATACTTACAATTATATTTCATCAACGTTGTTTGTAAACGGGTCTCAAATGATAGACTATTGTTTTGAAGTGTTCAACATTAGTAACAAACTCTATTTTTCTACCTGCGTTAGCAAAAGAAATAAATATCTTTAAAAAATATGAGGGGTGAAAGAAAACAGGCAATCTTTCTGCCCACTCTATAACAGTCACACCTTCGTTAAAAAGATATTCCTCTAATCCTAACACTGACCAATCTACATCTTCCTCTAGGCGGTATAAATCAAGATGGTATAACAAAAGACGCCCCGGATACTCATGAACAAAGGTAAAAGTAGGACTGGTAACAGGATATTCTGGTGGCACTTCAAGACCTTTAGCTATGCCTTTGGTCAACCAGGTTTTACCTGTCCCCAAGTCCCCAGAAAGGAGAATTACATCTCCTGCTTGAGCCTTTTTGCCTATAATTTCTCCTACTCTTAAGGTGTCTTCAGCCGAGGGGCTGTAATAAGTATATTTGAATTTTTTTTTCATGCCACTTAATTTTTTTAGCTCACTTTAGAGATTTAAATTTCTTCCCTCTTTTCTATTTCAATTTCATGTCTGGCCCGAGGGAGATAATCAGCTACTTCCTGTGCTAGCAAGCCTACTTCGCCGTGGTCTTTTACCCAGAGGTCAGCAGCAAGCCCGTGGAGGAACACACCCAAAATAGCTGCCCTTTTTACAGAAATACCTTGAGCTAATAATCCACCAATGATCCCCGTAAGCACGTCGCCCATTCCCCCAGTTGCCATCGCTGGGTTTCCGGTGGAATTGATGAATATTTCACCCTCTGGTGTTGCCACTAGAGTCCGAGCCAGTTTAAGCACAATCAGGACTTCATATTCTTTAGCTACCTTCCTAGCTATTTCTAGTTTATTCTTCAGGACCTCCTGTGTAGTAAGACCCATCAGGCGTGCCATCTCTCCTGGATGAGGAGTAAGAACAACTTCAGTTTGCTTTTGCCTTAATATATCCAAATTACCTGCTAGGACATTAAGGCCATCTGCATCTATGACAAGTGGCGTGTCTGCTTCGGTAATCACTCTTTCAACCAGCTCCTTTACTTCTTCCTGTGTGCCCAGACCAGGCCCCAGACAAACAACCTTATAACGCAAACCTGAAGTTTTTATAATATCCCATGCTTCTGGTGAAAGAGTGTTAAAGCTGGTTTCTGGCAAAGGCATAGTCATAGCTTCAGTAAGCTTAACTTCTAGAATAGAGTTCAGGCTTTTAGGAATACCCAATGTCACCAGCCCAGCACCACTACGTAAAGCCCCTAAGCAACTTAGGGTGGCGGCTCCTGTTTTTCCTGGAGAACCTGCCAACACCAACACATGTCCAGCCTGACCTTTATGTATATCCTGCGGTCTGCGAGGTAAAATGTCTTTAATATCCTCAGTGGTTACAAGATGATGTTTTAAACCAAAGCCAGCGATAACTTGTGGAGGAATACCAATATCTACGATCTCCAGAGCCCCAATATAGTTTGCTCCTGGATAAAGCACCTGACCCACTTTTGGTAAACCAAAAGTAACGGTTAAATCTGCCTTTACCGCCTCACCCAGAGGATACCCTGTATCGGTACTCAACCCTGTAGGCATATCCACAGCCACAATCAATCCTGGAAAGGTATGATTGAGGAATTCAACAGCACTCCGGATTAACCCTTTTATTTCTGCCTTTAGACCGGTGCCTAACATAGCATCTATAATTAAATCGCAAGCAATAAGATATTCCCGGGCACTGGCCAAACTTAATTCATCTACCACTTCAATAATCGGCACTCCCACCCGTTCGGCTATTTTAAAATTGAGGGATGCCTCCCCTTTAACCTGTGTTTTCTGGCCAAAGAGAAACACCTTAACCAAATACCCTTCCTGATGTAAATAACGGGCGATAACTAAGCCATCACCACCATTGTTCCCCTTGCCACAAAGTACTCCGATTACAGCTTCATTAAGATAGCGTAAAAAGTAAGACTTGATATGTTCCAGTGCCCCCCGGGCCGCGTTTTCCATAAGCACCGGTCCAGGAATACCTATTTCTTCTATTGTGAAACGGTCAATAGCCCTCATTTCATCAGCAGTAACTAACTTCATGGCTTCCCCCTGATTTGTGGCTCGTGGTTCTACTACCACGAGTTACTATTCATCTATTTTTCAAGCACTATCACGGCTATAGCATATTCTTCATCATGAGTTAGAGACACGAAAGAGGCCTTAACACCTGCTTGCTCACAAATTTCGCGCGCGCGATTATAGAGATTAAGTATCGGTTGTCCTGTAATTAAATTAACCACTTCCACATCCCGCCATTTTAACCCCTGCCGCCAGCCGAGCCCAACGGCCTTGGCAAAGGCCTCTTTAGCAGCTACCCGGGCAGCAAGTTCATAATAGAACAATTTTTTGCGCAGGCAATAATCAACTTCCGTTTGGGTGAAAATGTGCCTTAAAAAGCGCTCCTGCCAGCGCTCCCACATCCTTTTTATTCTGGGAATATGCACGATATCAATGCCAATTCCGTAAACCATTTTAAATCCTTTTTAACAACTCCCTTTCATGAAATGCAATAATGTCTTTTAAAGAAACTATCCCAACAACTCTTTTCGGATTTCTCTTATCTATAACCGGCAACTGCGAAACACCTAAACTGCCCAACTTATGTTGGGCAGTTAATAAAGAATCATTTGGCGTAACAGAAACTACGTTTTTAGTAGCAATGTCAGCAGCAGTTATCTCTTTCCTTTTTCCCCCTCCAAGCAAGGCCTTCCGAACATCATGGAAGGAGAGAATACCAACCAATTCTCCTTGGGAATTTGTAACCAAAAGATAAGAACGGCTGCTTTTCCCTAGAGTTTCAACAATTTCATCTACCGTTGCCTTTTCAGAAATGGATTGGAAGTCCTTTGTCATAATATCTTTTACTTGAAAAGATTCCAATATGGTTTGTTCCCAACCACGCTTTAAAGACAGACCTTTGCGTTTGAGCTTAAGGGTATAGATGGAACCATCTTTTAGAGAAGTGGCAATAAAGGTGCTAATAATGCAAGAAACCATAAGGGGCAAAATAATAAGATAGTTGCCTGTCAATTCAAAGATAATCAAGATGGCCGTAATAGGGCCATGCGTGGTAGCACCAACAAGTGCTCCCATGCCTACTAAAGCATAGGCACCAGAACTGGCGGTTAATTGAGGGAAAAAAGTATGGATTAAATAACCAAATGCACCACCGGTCATGGCCCCGATAAATAGAGAAGGGGCAAAGACACCACCTGATTCTCCTGAGCCAAGGGTAATGGAAGTGGCAATGATCTTAATAAAGATGAGAAGGAAAAGTAGTTTCCAAGACAAGTCACCTTTAAGAGCCAGGTTAACTGTGCCGTATCCAACACCAAAGACATGAGGGAAAAAGATAAGAATTACCCCTATACAGGTCCCGCCAAGGAGCGGTTTTATGTATCCAGGCAAGGGCAGATGGTCAAAAAAATCTTCACTTTTGTATAAAACCTCAACAAAGAGAAGGGCAATTAGACCACATAAAATACCCAAGATAGCATAAAAAATAAATTCAGTCGCATTCAGAAGTTCATAAGATGGAACTTGTAGAGCTGGAAAGTTGCCATAATAATGGCGAGAAAGAGCAGTGGCCGTAACCGAGGCGAGGATAATGGGACTGAATTTTTCCAAACGAAAGTCGTTAAGTAATATTTCTACCGCAAATAAGACACCAGCGATAGGGGCGTTAAAGGTGGCGGCAATACCGGCTGCAGCACCACATCCAACAAGTGTGCGCAACCTTTCCTGCGGGGCCTTAAATAATTGGCCAATGGTTGAGCCAGCAGCGGAACCAATCATGACGATTGGGCCTTCCCTTCCAGCCGAACCGCCCGAACCAATGCAAATGGCCGAGATAAGCATTTGCATAAAGGTCAAACGGGGTCTTATACGTCCGCTTTTTAAAAGCAATGCTTCCATAATTTCCGGCACACCATGGCCCTTTGTTTCTCTGGCCCCAAAGTAAATAAGCGGGCCGGCAATCAGCCCGCCAAGGGCAGGGATGAGGATTTTCAAATGTAAAGGAACGGAACGGCAAAAGGTGAGAAAATCATTTGGATTATGATAAAAAAGGTCCTGAAAAAATTTAATCATAAAACGAAAGGCAATGGCCCCAACACCGCCAATAAGTCCAATAAAGACGGCCAAAATCGCATTAACAACATGTTCATTTATCCTCTCATTTGCCGTCCAAACTGATAAAAACTTCATGGCCTGCCTTTAGCCTTTTTCGTATAACCTCAAAAGTTCCACCATTTCTCTTACGGCGCGTTCAAAGCCTACCAATACGGCTCGGGCAACAATACTATGACCAATGCTAAATTCAAAAATCTCCTTTACCCGGGCCAAAGGTTCAATATTCACATAATTTAACCCATGACCTGCTTTTACCATTAAGCCCATATCATGGGCATACTTAACTGCTTCTAATAAACGCTTCAGCTCTAGTGCCTGTTCTTCACCTATTGCATCGCAATAACGGCCGGTGTGGAGCTCAATCATTTCTGCCCCTACCGCTTTGGCTGCTTCTATTTGAGCCGGTTCAGGGTCAATGAAAAGGCTGACCTTAATCCCTCCTTCCTGTAAACGCTTTACCACTTCTGCAATCCTCTCTTGCTGACTAGCTACATCAAGCCCCCCTTCAGTAGTCAATTCCTGTCTTTTTTCTGGCACAAGTGTGGATATATCTGGTTTAACATCCAGGGCAATTTTAATAATTTCTTCTGCGGCTGCCATTTCTAGATTTAAGCTAGTTTTGACTGTCTGGCGCAGGATATAGACGTCTCTTTCTTTAATATGCCGTCTATCTTCACGTAAATGCACAACAATCCCTTCCGCTCCGGCCAGCTCAGCCAAAGCGGCCGCGGTAACAGGATCAGGTTCATTCACTTTTCTTGCCTCTCTAACGGTGGCCACATGGTCGACATTAACCGCTAACTTAGCCATGATTCTCCTCCTGTGTGGTGATATGCATTAATTGAATTATTTCAAAGCATAAAATATTTCATACTTATTAGCAACATGTTTGGATAAATGTGTTTTGTCTTTCTTTATAAGCATCCAGTCAGAGATATGGCAGAATACACAAACTGACTGGCTCTATGGTTACAATATTCTCAAGCCGCACCATTTCCCTTGATAATACTGGTCAACTTGCACTAAAGGAAATCAATAATAGAAAAAACATTTGAGCAATTCTAGATTTTTTAAGCATGAGAAAATACGGCCAATTTCTGTAAAAAATAATACAGAGGCTACAGACACAGCCCTGAACTTTAGTCTTGTGTCCTTTGGAGTAAGGGAGTATAAACTAAAATGGGGTTTTCCCTTAAATGTATAAAAAAATTCTTGCCTGTATTGATGGCTCTTTTAACGCTGAGGCAGCCGCGCAATATGCCTTGGATCTAGCTCAGGCCTGCACTGCTGAATGTCAGCTTGTCTCTGTGCTTGAAAAAGAGAATGAGAGGACAAAACAAATATTGGCTTCTTTTCAGCGCTTAGTTCACAGGGCAAAGCAGAAACATATAAATATTCATACTCATTTCCTCTATGGAAAACCGATTTCCCAAATTCAAAACCTTGTTAAAAAAGAAAACATTGACCTTGTAGTTGCATCATCCCGGCGGGCTGACTGGGAAAAGCGTTTTTTTATCCGTTCTGTACCTCAGAAGTTGATGCTTTATCTCCCCTGCTCGGTTATTATGGTACGGGTGGTGAGCTACAGGGGAGGCAGGGCAAAGAAAATATTGGTTCCTCTGCGGGACTGGCGCTATTATTTTAAAGAAAGGCTTTATTTTCTTTCTCGCTTTGCTACTACTTTTGCTACAAAATTAGTAATATTCCATATAAAAGCCATTTCAAACAATAAATCTAAATTCCTTACCCGGGAAGAAATAACTAAATTGAAGCAAATCGGAAAACAAACTATCCATCCCTTTACAGATGCCTTAAAAGAACTGGGAATAAAGACAGAAAGCAAAGTAGAAGTAAGTGCCAATTTAGCACAAGCCATAATTGCTGAAGCCGCCAGGGGACGATATGACTTTATTTTTATGGGAGCATATCAGCGAGATGTAATAAGCAGAGCGGTAGAAGGCAATTTAGTGGAAGAAGTATTAAGAAACACCCTTTGTGATATCATGGTTTGGTACCCTCAGTCCCGACGTTTGCAAAAAAGCTGGTGGCAAAAGATTGTAAAGGCCTTTAGAAAATGAAACGCATCCATTTTTTGTTTCCGGCTGAAGTTTACCATGCCTTAAGAACCTCGCCTCAAGGTCTTTCTCAAACTGAAGTAAATCAGCGGCTCAGAGATTTCGGACCCAATTCGCTTGAGATTAAAAAAACTTCTTATTTTAACAAATTTATCAGCCAATTTACCCATTTCTTTGCCGTCCTTTTATGGATAGCAGCTACTCTTTCTTTTGTCGGTCATTATTTCAATCCTGAAGAAGGAATGGATAAATTAGCGTATGCCATTTTACTCGTGATTGTAATCAATGCCATATTTAGTTTCATTCAGGAATATAAGGCGGAAAAGGCCATAGAGGCCCTCAAACAGATGCTGCCTTATCGGGTGAGAGTTTTAAGAGAAGGAACAGAGCAAGAGATTTTGGCCGAGAATCTGGTACCAGGGGATGTTATTTCTCTTGAGGGAGGAAACCGTGTACCCGCAGATGCCAGATTGGTGGAAGAAACTGGATTGAAGGTAAATAATGCTGCCCTTACTGGAGAAGCAGAACCCCAAAGACGGACGGCCGAGCCCTTTCACGGTGAACGCATTTTAGAAAGTACCAATATTGTTTTTGCCGGCACTGAAGTCGTAGCTGGAAGTGGTAAAGCGGTGGTTTTTGCCACTGGATTAAACACGGAATTTGGAAAGATTGCTCAACTTACTGAAACAATAGAAAAAGAGATTAACCCTCTACAGCGTGAAATTATCAAAGTCACCCGGTTTGTCGCCTTTTTGGCTACTGGATTGGGAATTTCATTTTTCTTTTTGGGGACCCTAATCGGACGGAGTTTTTGGGAAAATTTTCTATTTAGCATTGGTATCATTGTCGCTAATGTACCCGAAGGATTGCTACCCACAGTCACCCTCGCTCTGGCCATGGGCAGTAAGCGAATGGCGCAACGCCGGGCCCTGGTGAAAAGCCTCACCGCTATAGAAACACTGGGGCGAACAACGGTCATTTGCACAGATAAAACCGGTACTTTGACCCAGAACGATATGACAGTAACCCACATTTATATCCCTGATACCACAATAAAAGTAACAAACATACTTAAAAATGATCTTCATCCATTAAAGCTGCTTCTAACCACGGCCGCCTTATGTAACAATGCCCGTTTTGAAGGAGAAAGTTTATTAGGGGACCCAACCGAAAAGGCTTTGTTAGTTTTGACCGCTAAAAGCGGAGAGTTAGAATCTTTATGTGCAGGGTATAAACGCATTTTTGAAACACCTTTTGATACTGAACGCAAAAGGATGAATACTATCTATCAAGCTTCTGATGGATGTTATTTTGCCTTCGTTAAAGGGGCCATAGAAACAGTCTTACCATGCTGTAAATCTTTATGGAAAAGCAATAAATCTCATCCTTTAAGTGAAGACTACAAAAAACGCATTGAAGAAGTAAATAAGCAATTTGCCCAGAAGGCATTAAGGGTGCTAGCCTTGGCCTATCGGGAGTTACCAAAAGACTTCACCTCCAACCAGGCAGATGAAGAGCTGATTTTTTTAGGACTTGTCGGGATGATTGACCCACCACGGTCAGAGGTTCCGGAGGCCATTAAAAAATGCCATAAAGCAGGAATTAAAGTATTCATGCTAACTGGAGATAATCACATTACGGCTGTAGCCATTGCCCGGGAGATTGGTCTGGCAAAAGAAAACCCATTGGCTATTGATGGCAAGCAGATAGACAAAATGAACGAAAAGGAGTTGAAAGCGCTTTTGCAAAATAGAGAAATCATCTTTGCGCGTGTCAATCCCCGGCACAAGATGTTGATTGTTTCTGTCTTGCAAGAATTGGGAGAAGTAGTAGCCCTGACCGGTGATGGCGTAAACGATGCCCCTGCTTTAAAGAAAGCAGACATTGGCATCGCCATGGGGAAAAGTGGCACAGATGTGGCCAAAGAAGCGGCAGATATGTTGCTTATAGATGATAATTTTGCAACCATTGTCGCTGCAGTAGAAGAAGGACGCGCGGTTTTTGACAATTTACGCAAATTTATCACTTATATCTTTAGCAGCAATATCCCAGAAATTGTCCCATATATCCTTTATGTATTATTAGGCATCCCTTTACCTCTGACCATTATGCAGATATTGGCCATAGATTTAGGCACAGATTTACTTCCTGCCCTCGCCCTTGGGGCAGAAAAACCTGAACCCGGTATCATGAACAAGCCTCCTCGCTCCTTAAAGGAACGTCTTTTAAATTTTCCTACCTTAGTCCGTGCCTATGGTTTTCTCGGCCCCATGGAGGCACTGGCCGGGATGGCAGGTTACTTTTGGATTCTCAAACAAGGTAGCTGGCATTGGGGAAAAGTTCTGAGTTTCCATGACCCCCTTTACCAAAAGGCCACTACTATGTGTTTGATAGCAATCATTATTACCCAAATCGCCAATGGCTTGGAATGCCGCAGCTCCCGCCAGTCCGTATTTAAATTGGGTTTATTTACCAACCGTTTTTTGCTTTGGGGTATTGCGTCTGAAATTGTTTTGGCCCTGCTCTTCGTCTATTTCCCTCCGATGCAACAGATATTAAATACCTATGGGTTAGAAAAAGGTGACTGGCTTTTCCTTATCCCTTTTGCCTTATTGTTAATGGTGGCAGAAGAAATGAGAAAACTATTATTTGTAAAAAAATAAGAACAGACAAAGTGAAGGGATAAAATATCTCTTGAGCATCTTTGATTTTATTTATAAAAAATGTCGTATTCCTGCTTTCAAGACATTTTTTCTTGCCAAAAGACTTATTTTTCGCTAAATTAAAATCATGGAGTTTATTCTTGTTTTGGTGACTACTGCTTCTGAAGAAGAAGCAGAGAAGATTGCTCAGGAGATTGTAAAAACACATCTGGCTGCGTGTGTGAATATTGTCCCTCGGATTAAATCTATCTATTTTTGGAAGGGAGAAGTATGTAAAGATGCTGAATCGCTGCTTATTATCAAGACCCGTGGTGAAAAATTTGACACCTTAAAGGAGAAGATTATCCAATTACATAGTTACGAAGTCCCAGAAGTCATCGCTATTCCAATTGTAAAAGGTTCTAAGGCATATCTAGACTGGCTGGCACAGGTGACCTAAATGCTATTTCCTCCCTTCCTTCTTTTATTTATTGTCTTATTCTTTTTTATCCTGATTTTTCTTTTTGACTTTATCCATTGGGGCTTAATTGGTTATACCTTTGTTAAAATAGGTATTCCGTCTGAACAGATGTTTGGATTGTTGTTATTATGTCTTTTAGGTAGTTTTATCAACATTCCGATAAAAAAAAATATCCACCCCTCGGCTTGTCATTCAACAAGTAGTAACTTATTGGGGGATGCGGGTAAAAATTCCTTACTATCGCCCCGGATACACTGTTATTGCCATAAATGTGGGAGGTACCGTTATCCCTACTCTCATCTCCCTTTATCTAATCACCCATTTTGACCAACTTTTAAAGACTTCCTTGGCTGTATTGATTGTCAGCTTGGTCACCAACCGTTTTGCTCGTCCGATGCCAGGTTTGGGTATCACTGTGCCTTTATTTATTCCGCCTCTGGTGGCGGCCATCACGGCCACCATCCTTGCACCTGGCCATGCTCCTGCGTTAGCTTACATCGCGGGAACACTGGGAACCCTGATTGGCGCTGACCTCATGAATTTGAAAAAAATAGAAGGCCTAGGGGCACCTGTGGCTTCTATTGGTGGAGCAGGCACCTTTGACGGTATTTTCTTTACCGGTGTGTTAGCGGTATTGCTGGCCTGAAATGAAAGACAAAAATTATTTAGCGGTCCTTCTTTTTCCTTTTATCTTGACCAATTTTTTAAAAAGCCCCTTTTATCAAACCCTTTTTACATTTTATTTAAATCAATCATTTAGCCATATCAATTACTTCAGCCCTGATGGGAGCTGGGGAGGAGAAGAATAGGGACAAAAGTCGGGTCTTTTGCAGATAGACACAATTTTATTAAAAGCGGTAATTTGACTATACATAATTAGATGTGTTATTTCCCCTAAAGCTTAAAGGAAGCTTATCCATGACTAATGTAAAACCATCCTTCTCCCCTTTTCCCGTGCAAATTACCACCTCTTTGCTTACATTTCATTTGACCCCAGCTGCTTTTGTCGTCCAGGGGAAAATGCTGTTTTCCCTCTTTGGTGGAAAAGTATGGGTAGAAAATTTGAAAATTGAACGGCCCTTTTCTCCGGCAGCCAAGATTAAGGCAGATGTTAATTTTGAAGACATTGACTTGGCCAAGCTTTCTCAACATTTGTCCTTTGGTAAAATTAAAGGATTGGTTAAAGGACATGTGAGAAATTTAGTTATAGCTTATGGTCAGCCAGAAAGCTTTGATCTGGTGATAGAAAATGTAAAGAAAAAAAGGAGTGGCAAAAAACAGCGCCTGCTGGAACCTGGGTACAAACTGAAGAAGGGGAATGGATGAAGAAATAAAAAAGCAATAAAAAAAACCCCGCTTAAAGCGGGGCCTTGGATTTACCTATTAATATTCAGGCATGGGCGGAGTGGGTGCTTCTTTCTTTTCTTCAGGTTTTTCCGCCACCATGGCCTCGGTAGTAAGAAGCAATCCAGCAATGCTGGCTGCATTCTGTAAAGCGCTTCTAGTCACTTTAGTAGGATCAATCACACCCGCGGCAAACAGGTTCTCAAACTGACCTGTAGCGGCATTGAAGCCATAGTCGTTTTTACCAGCTTTTACTTTTTCTACAATGATGGAACCCTCATACCCAGCATTGCTAGCAATCTGGCGCATTGGCTCTTCAATAGCCCGGATGATGATCTTAATTCCTGCCTTTTCATCTAAGTCTTTGCATTCATCTTCAAGTTTCTCCAAGGCAGGAAGAGCTCTGATCAAGGCTACACCACCACCAGGAACAATACCTTCTTCCACGGCGGCCCTGGTAGCATTGAGGGCATCCTCTACTCTAGCCTTCTTTTCTTTCATCTCCACTTCAGTAGCGGCACCCACCCGAATTACAGCTACACCACCTACCAGTTTGGCCAAACGTTCCTGTAATTTCTCGCGGTCATAATCAGATGTGGTTTCTTCAATCTGAGCCCGGATTTGTTTAATTCTGGCTTCGATATCCTCTTTCTTGCCACCACCATCAATAATGGTGGTGTTGTCTTTATCAATCACTACCTTTCTGGCCCTGCCCAACTCATTCAAGGTTACACTTTCTAACTTAACACCCAACTCCTCGGAAACAAGCTGACCACCGGTGAGGATAGCAATATCTTGAAGCATGGCTTTTCTTCTTTCACCAAAACCAGGGGCCTTTACGGCTGCACACTGGAGTGTGCCTCTCAATTTGTTTACCACCAAGGTAGCTAGGGCTTCACCCTCTACATCCTCGGCAATGATTAATAAAGGCCTCCCGGAGCGGGCTACAGCTTCCAGTAATGGAAGCATATCCTTCATGCTGCTGATCTTTTTCTCATGGATGAGGATGTATGGGTCTTCCAGATGGACTTCCATCTTTTCCGCATCGGTGACAAAATAAGGAGAAATGTAACCACGGTCAAACTGCATACCTTCTACCACTTCCAGAGTAGTTTCAATCCCTTTGGCCTCTTCTACCGTGATTACGCCTTCTTTTCCTACCTTTTCCATCGCATCAGCGATGATGTCACCAATGGTGCTATCATTATTGGCAGAAATAGTACCTACCTGGGCAATTTCTTTCTTAGTCTGGCAAGGTTCGCTGATCTTTCTCACTTCTTCCACTACAGTTTCTACTGCCTTATCAATACCCCGCTTCAACATCATGGGGTTGCTTCCAGCTGCCACCATCTTGGCACCTTCTTTGAATATGGCCTGGGCTAAAATGGTCGCCGTAGTGGTACCGTCGCCAGCTACATCACTGGTCTTGCTGGCTACTTCTTTGACCATTTGAGCGCCCATGTTTTCAAACTTGTCTTTTAACTCAATTTCTTTGGCTACTGTTACTCCGTCTTTAGTAATTAAAGGAGCACCGAATGTCTTTTCCAAAATAACATTCCTGCCCTTCGGTCCCAAGGTAACTTTCACCGCATCAGCAAGAGCATCTACACCCCGCATAATAGCCTCACGGGCTTGGATGCTGTATTTAATTTCCTTAGCTGCCATAACTTCCTCCCTCCTTTCTTAATATTTTTTATTCTTCAATTACACCCAAAATATCATCTTCTCTCATAATGAGGTGTTCTTCACCTTCAATCTTTATCTCTGTTCCCGCATACTTGCTAAAGATGATTTTGTCTCCAACTTTTACCGAAACAGGCACCTTCTGTCCATTATCCAGCACCCTACCTTCTCCAATCGCAATCACTTCTCCCTTGATAGGTTTCTCTTTGGCAGTATCCGGAATAATGATTCCTCCTTTGGTCTTTGTCTCTTCTTCGATTCTTTTAACAAGAACACGATCATGTAACGGCCTGATCTTCATCGCTCCAACCTCCTTTCTAGTTTTTGTTAGCACTCACTCATGGTGAGTGCTAGCAAATATATAAACACTTTTTCTAAAAAGGCAAGAGGGGGAGATTAAAAAATTTTTTATTTCGCTTTATAGCCTGGTCCCTAGGGC
>JAGHCL010000182.1 GCA_021160485.1 Candidatus Desulfofervidaceae bacterium | reverse complement strand
GAGGAAGCCCTAGAGACCACTCGTATTTATAGTGTAGCTGGATTATTACCTCCTGGACAAGCACTGATCACCAAACGTCCTTTCCGAGCTCCCCACCACACCATCTCGGATGCTGGTCTCATCGGGGGTGGACAGGTGCCAAAGCCGGGTGAAGTTACCTTGGCTCACAACGGTGTCCTTTTTCTAGATGAGTTGCCAGAGTTTAAACGCAACGTGCTAGAAGTTCTAAGGCAACCTTTAGAGGATGGAGAGGTTACTATCTCGCGGGTTGGTGCAACTATAACCTATCCAGCACGTTTTATCCTTATAGCATCTATGAATCCCTGCCCCTGTGGTTATCTAGGAGACCCCCGCCACCAGTGCACTTGCACTTATCTTCAAATCCAGCGCTATCGGGCCAAGGTTTCCGGCCCCCTCTTGGACAGAATTGACTTGCATGTAGATGTGCCGGCTGTAGATTATCGGGAGTTAAAACAGCCTCTCCAAGGAGAAACATCTGCCCAAATCAGAGAGCGCGTAGAGCAAGCCCGAAGGATTCAAATCCAGCGATTTCAAAAGGCAGGAATTTATTGTAATGCGCAGATGGGCTCTAAACTGGTCAACACCATCTGTGTTTTAGATAATGCCGGGCAAAAACTTCTAGAAGCAGCCATGGAAAAATTGGGGCTCAGTGCCCGGGCCTATACCCGAATTTTAAAAATTGCCCGCACAATTGCCGATTTAGAAGGGGAAGAAAGAATCTTACCCCAACATGTAGCCGAGGCCATTCAATATAGGACATTAGATAGAGAAATGAGTTGAAGGAGGATAAAAAAACAACTCCAGAGTTTACTCACCGAGTTATCAAATTCTAAGCCTTAGACCTTACTTCGCCTAATCTTTTCCCAATAAGATTGGATTGACCCTTTATAAATTCCCTTACCGTAAGGCGTTTACGGCCTTCTAATTGGACTTCCTTAACTACCAAAATTCCTTGCTTGGTAGCAATTTGTATACCTTCCGGATTGACATCCAAAACTGTGCCAGGAGAAATATCTTGGGGTGTTAGAGAAATCACTTGCGGACGGAAAAGCTTTAATATCTTGCCGTTTAGATAAGTATATGCTCCTGGCCACGGGTCAAGACCCCGGATAAGGTTGGCAATCTCCTGAGCACTTTTTCCCCAATCAATCAAAGCGTCTTCTTTTTTGAGTTTCGGTGCATAGGTAGCAAGATTGTCATCTTGAGGAATAGGAGCAAGCATACCTCTTTTCATACGGTGAAGGGTTTCTAAAAGCATTTCTGCCCCAAAAATGGCCAGTTTATCATGGAGACTGCCAAACGTATCTTCAGGTTCAATAAACATGGCGCGTTGGAAAAGAATATCACCACTATCCATGCGGGGAGAAAGCCGCATGATCGTTACTCCGGTGACCGTCTCACCCCGAATAAGGGTCCAGTTAATAGGAGCAGCGCCACGATATTTGGGCAAAAGAGAGGGATGAACATTAATACCCCCCAGAGGAGGGATTTCTAGCAAGGCCTTGGGTAAAATCTGACCAAAAGCCGCGACTACTAACAAATCAGGAGCGATTTTTTCTACTTCTTTTAAAAAAGCAGGGTCTTTAACGGTTTCTGGTTGATAAACAGGCAAATTATACTGTTGTGCTAGCACCTTCACAGGAGGAGGAGTAAGTTTTCGTCCCCGACCTTTGGGTCTGTCCGGCTGAGCCACCACGCCAATAACTTTATCTTCTCTATCAGGACTCTCCATCAAGGCCCGCAAAGAAGGAATGGCAAACTCAGGGCTGCCAAAAAACAGGATCCGATATGATTTTAGCTGCGTTTCTTCCGACATAACAATTTACAAAACCCACTTTTTTCTACTTGCTGTTGTTGCTCTTTTTCTCCAGTTCCTTTAAATGCTTCAAGTAACGGCGTTTATAAAGCTCTCTTTTCACCCGTCCTAATCTATCCAGAAAAATCAAGCCATTTAAATGATCTATTTCATGTTGAAAAATACGCGCCAGTAAATCTTTAGCTTCTATTTCCACCATTTTCTCTTTAAACGGGTCATAACCCTTAACCTTCACCTTGGCCCACCGCTTTACATCACATCTCACTCCAGGCACACTCAAACAACCCTCTTCGCCTATGATTTCACCTTCTCCGGCAATAACCTCAGGATTAACCAATGCTATTAACTCTTTGGCCTCTTCTCCGGTAGGGTCAACCACAATTAAACGCAAAGATTCTCCCACCTGCGGTGCAGCCAATCCTACACCTGGTGCATCATACATGGTCTCAGCCATATTGTCTATTAGACGCCTTATCTCCTTGGTGACTTTCTTAATTTCCTCTGCCCGGCGCTTAAGCACAGGGGCTGGATATTTTACAATGGGTAAAATAGCCATTTGCTTCTCCTAAAAACTTACACTCTCGCCTGCCTTTAAAGGTTTACATCCTTCATTAAAAATTTCCCGAAATATCTCTACAGCCTCGGTCCCCGTGCAGTGACAAGGATAAACCTGTTCTACTCCTTGCTTTTGTAACTCATGGGCGATGAGTTTTATCTTTCCTGCACGGGTATCCATCAGATGAAAACCACCTATAACTATGCGTATAGGTAGATGCAGCACCTTGCTTGTATAGGCAACCATGGTTGTAATTTCAGGATGGGCACAACCAGACATTAGGGCCACTCCCTGAGGTGTTCTTAAAACAAGAGCTTGTTCTTTCATAGTTTCACCTAGCGGTCCGGTGGTGTAAACAAAATTATCATAACGAGCTAGAGCAATCGTTTCTATCAGGTTAACTCCCTGCTTTTTCCATTTCTGCTTAAAACTACCAGAAAAATATTTATGAATCATCACCGGAACACTCGGATTCTCTTTTAGAATATAATTTAATCCCCCAATATGGTCAAAGTGCTCATGGGAAAGGAAAACCAGGTCTAAATTGGCTGGCTTTATACCCATCAGATTAAGATTATGAGCTAGGGTAAAGGGGTTTTCGCCTGTATCAAATAAATATTGCTTACCAGGAACGCTGACTAGGCAGCTAAACCCCCAACCCACCTCCCATTCAGAACCAACCGCTTCACTATCAAACACAACTGTTATTTCAATTTCAGATTTCTCGGAGCATGCTTTCAAGTCTGGCGGCATCTTTAAATCCCTCTACTTTCATTTCCACACCTTTTACACCCTCTACTCCCTTAATGGCCAGCTTTATGTCTGCGGCCACTTTATAGGCCAGAGGGCAAACCGGAGAAGTTGGGTGTAGAATAACTTTCACTCTCCCCTCATCGTCCACACGTAAATCTTTAATAACGCGCATGCGTACGATATCCAAGCCTGTGGCTGGGTCTACCACTTCACTTAGGGCCCTAAAAATTTTTTCCATTAACTGCGGGTTCATTTATCCTTTTTCTCCAGAGAATCTAATTTTTTCATAATTCCTTCTAACATTTGTTGCATTTTATCCACTTGTTGTTTTAGAGTTTCTATTTCAGCTGAACTCCCACTTCCCATTCCAGCCATTGGGGAACCCATACCACGACCCATGCCCATTCCCATACCACGACCACCGCCCATGCCACGACCCATGCCCATTCCCATGCCCATACCCATACCCATGCCCATGCCACGGCCCCAGCCACCACCACTATGGGCAGCTGAGGTTGCACTATTGGTTGGTTTCAACTTACCTTGCTTAAACTGCTCCGCTGCTTCTTTAACTGTGCCACTTACTCCCGTAATCACCGGTATGTCTGCAGAAATAAAGACCTGGAAGGCCTTGGGACCGATATTACCTGTAATTACGGCCTGAGCCCCTTTATCAAGCACCAGTTGAGCTGCTTGGATACCCACGCCACTTGCTTGGGCTGCAAAGGGGTTTTCAATTGCTTCCACTAGAGACATTGTATCTGTGTCCACCAAAATAAAATAAGGCGCACGACCAAAACGAGGTTCTACCTGTGCATCTAAAGACGGTGCTACCGCACTGATAACTACTTTCATTTTATTCCTCCCTAAAATATAAATGCGGGTTCAGTGCCTACTTTGCACCCACCCTAAATTATTCTTTATACCACTTCTTTCTCTTCTGGCAAGAAATAAGAGGGTGGGCAAGCACTATTTACCCACCCCCCTTAAAAGGCATCATTGCTCTCCCCCAGCCTTCTCTAACTCCCCAATACGCTGGCTAACGACCTTCAACTGCTGCTCCAGAAATCTAGCCTGCTCTTTTAAGAAAGTAAGCTCATCTTCAGCACCAAATCGAGGGAACGCACTACCTGCATAACCAAAACGAGCCCAACCAGGTAGGCCTGTTGCTCTATACCACCAGCGCCAACCTCTACCTCTGCCCCAGCCAAAACCTAAACCCCAGCGTGGCCAAGGATTAGCATAACCAGGCACTCCAAATCCAGCACAATAACCCATACCTCTACCTGTCATCGGTCCTAAACCAAGTGGTCCAGTGCCATCTCCTGCTGGCATCTTTCTCACCTCCTTTCTTTTAAAATTTACTACCAAAATCTTCTACGCTGGCCAAAGCCCCTGCCAAAGCCTCTACCAGCACCACGACCCCGACCAAACCCCCTTCGCCATCCTCTTCCATAGTAAGGAATCGTGGCATAGCCGGCAGGGGGTATACCAGGTCTTATTACACCAGGACAATAACCTAAACCTCTGCCTGTCATTGGCCCCATACCTAAAGGGCCTGTCCCATTTAATCTTGGCATATTGTTTCACCTCCTTAACTTTGTTTAATAATTAAATATAAACATTATGTAAATAAATAACAAGGTCTCCTACCTGTTTTTTTACATCCCTTGCTATCACTGGACATTTCACTTTTAATAAAAAGACAATTGGCTTATCCACATCATTTAGAGTTTCATAATTACCCTGCCCCTTGGCCACAACTATGTCTGCTCTCTTGTAAATATCTAAAAATGTCTGACTGCACGCTGTCAGGACTGTGCCGGGATAATCACTACCATTATCTATTACAGGCACCAATTCCGTTAATCCCACTACCTTCGCATCTTCCAAAGTAGCATCATTAATAATAGGTTTTGCCTTAACGGCATAAGTAATTTTCTCCGGACCAATCTGCTGAATCAAAAGTTTATCAAACACAATCTCGCCGGCATTATCACCCAAAAATAACACTCGATTCGCTCGAACCACGGCATTTTTAAAACCAGCTAAAGCCCTCTTATCCAGAGGAGCATGCATAACTTCCTCTATCTCTTTTTCTATATCCACCTTTTCACCGGGTCTGGCGCCAAAATCAATCATGTTTCCTGCTAAGGCCAAACGCACAGCCATCTCAAAAGGGTCTACCGCCTCCTTTACTCTTGTTTCTAATCCAGGATAAAGTCTTAAAGCTGTTTCATTGGACTGTTCTTTCAACAGAGCATAAGGGTCAGAATTACCAGTAATTTGTTTCACTAATCGGTGCACTTTCCACCCGATGTGAGGTGGTGAAGTATTCCATGAAATCTTACCTATCTCTTGAAGCACTACTCGCAGAGCCTTTTCTTGTAAAGTTTCATCTAATGTCGCCAGCCGCACTGCCTCCAAAGCCTGTTTTAAAAAGCAGGGAATGCATTCTAGAAATACCTTCACATTCTACCTCCTTAATAGAGTTAAGCAAAAATTATGCCATTTTTAGCATAACTTGTTTTTTCCTTTTTGTGTCTTCAGGGTAAATACAACATTAGCCACGGTCCAAAAAGAAACTTCTATGCTTTCAAAATAAGTAAATGTGTAAATTTTTAAACGATTACCCATCGCCAAAACAAAGCATTTTGCAATTGCAAAATGCAACTTAAAAACCCAAAAGATACAGAGATCCTCCTATGGCCAAGCCCAAACAAAAATTAAACAACTTTACCCACAAACTGTCCTTCAGGCTGGCAGAAAATAACGGGAGCATACCATGGCCATCTTGAACAATAGAGGAAGTAAGTAGAACAGAAAAAGGAATTATTTCTTGGATAAAGAGAAAAACAAAGATAAGATGTGGGCCGGATTCAGGAATAATTCCTACTAGGGCACTTGTTAGCAAGACCCAAGCTAAATGCTGTTTAACAAATGCTTTCAGATGCCAATAAGTAAGCCCAATTTTTATAAATAACAATGCACCAAACGTCCAGAGAAAAATCCGCCACAGGTGTTTTTGGATAAGGTGGTCCCAGATGTGCTCTTCTAAATAGTGCTCAGAGGCAAAAATAGTAATACCTAAACTAAGGAACAGGAGAAGGGTAAAGGTCACCCGCACCCAGTTCCAGTGTGGAGGACCAATGCGGCCGGCAAGAAATAAAGATAGGGTAAAAATAACCAATAAAAGAAGCAGAAAACGATGGAAAGAAAGGAATCCAAAATTCTTTTTGAGGCTGGTTAAGGTAAATACCGGCTCTACCTTTTCAGGGTGAAAGGTCTGCACCGGACAACACTGAATTGAAGGAGTAATGTGAAATGTATTTAAGAAAATATCTGCCAGCCAGGCAGCAATCAGACCCAAAACAAAAAGCAAAACCGTTAACCACATTGCTACTTGAGGTATTTTAGCCAGTATAACAAAGGCTTCATCGCCAGAAGTAGCCACCATACAACCGATCAATGCTCCCATACTTAAGCGACCGTGAATATATAAGCTCACTACCATAAAGGCACCAAGACAACCAGGAGTTGCCCCCAGAAAGGCGGCTAAGAGATATTGACGCCAGCGACCACCCTGTAAAAAAGAAGTTAATCTCTGCTGGGAAAAGACATCAACAAAATCCACCACAACCATAATAATAAAGACAAAACTCGTAACCGTTAGGCTCTCTCTTAACACAGCGCCCCACATTTTATACCCTCTTTTTAAAATAAGAAAAAAGCAGCCCGAAGGCTGCTTTAATTGTAGCACATCTGTCAAGAAAGCTATTAATAATTATGTGTCCCGATGACCACTTCTTTGCCAAAAAGGTTCTCTAGCTTTTGTTTGAGTTCCTCTAAGTTTATAGAGCAATTACAGATACTGGTAGCCTTAACCATACAGGTACCAAGATGAATAACATCAAATTCATTCCCGTAAAGTTCAGATAATTCTTTGGTTAACAGCACCCTAGGTATTACCATACCTGGACAGCCGCCACAGGTTGTCCATCCTACTACCTGCACCTCTTCATCTTTATACCGAGCAAACTCTCCCTCTCTCCGAGCCAAGGCCTTAAAACACTTTAAACAAGCAATACAGTGCTTATCCCTAATATTGTCACAAGCAACAACTAAAATCTTCTTCATGGCTCACCTCCTAAAAAGAAAATAGATTGGAATGTAATTGTCCTGCCCCCCCTAAGGAGGGGGCAGGACACATATTCACCTAAAAGGTGATAACACACTCACGGGGTAAGAACAATGATAAAACAAAAAAGAGTTGAAGTCAAATAAAGACCTAATTTTTTCTCATTTTCTTGTTTAAAATACCTTATCCAAAAAGAGGTCGCGGATTTTTGGGCTTAAAGGGGAAAGAATAGCTTTTGAATTGTAGGAGTTTTTTAAGTTTTATTGACTTTCATCAACCCCCATGCTAAAAATCTGGCCATGTTGGATTTAAGGTTTGTCCGAAAGAACATAGAAATCATCAAAGATGCCCTTCAAAAAAGGGGATTGGATTTAAATATAG
>JAGHCL010000167.1 GCA_021160485.1 Candidatus Desulfofervidaceae bacterium | reverse complement strand
GTTTTTTGACAGAGAAATCGGCCTTAAAATTAGTGTTTTCAGTGCTTATCAGGGCGGCTAAAAGATGGCGTAAGGTTGATTATGTTCGGCTACCCTTTTTACAGGAAGTTTGGGACTTGACTGAGCAGAGATTTTACAAAGATTGTTTAAAAGTAACCCTTGGTTATTCTACTGGTCCCACAAGACTTAACACATAACCTTCTTGAGCAAGATAAGTTCTTATAGCTTTGATGATGTCTTGTGTAGTTACCTTTTTAATTTTTTCCTGATAAACCTCATCATAGTTATAGCCAAGACCATAAAGCTCATTAAGGGCCATGGACATTGCTTGTTGCCCATTGGTCTGCAGACCAATAACAAAATTTCCTAAAACATATTCCTTTGCCCGGTTGAGTTCTGCTTTACTAATCCCATCCTTAATTATTTTTCTAAGTTCTTCTTTCACTCCTTCTATCGCTTCATTAAGTTTCTGTGGACTAGTAGCCATATATACTGCCCACATACCTGGTTCTATTCCTTCTCTGTGTACAAAGGTTAAGGCATAGGCCAGACCTTTTTTATCTCTAAGGTTGATGAATAAACGCCCGCCTTGCCCTGAAAGAATGGCATCTAAAACCGCCAGTGCAAGCTTATCTTTGGCATACATGGTAGTGCCAAGACTCCCCAGGACAAAGTGCACTTGTTCTTTGGGTAATATTTTCTTGGTAGATACTGGTACATTAGGTGCTGTCGGTAAGGGTGGTTGAGAGAAGGTTATCTCCTGTTTGGGCCAATCGCCAAAGAGCCTTTTGACCGTCTTCAATATTTCATTAGCATTTACCCGGCCAACTACAGCCAACACCATGTTATTGGGTTTGGCATAGGTATGATAAAATCTTTTCAAGTCATCACTGGTTATTTTCTTGATAGTTTCTTCTGTGCCAAGGATATCCATGCCATAAGGGTGATTTCCATAGAGGGTTTTATAAAATTGAGTAAAAGCCAAAGACGATGGTCTATCTTCTTTTTGTTTGATCGCTGCCAAAATCAAGGTGCGGATTTTCTCCATTTCTTCCGGAGCAAAGGCAGGCTCTCGCAAGATTTCTGCAACCAACTGCATGGCCTCTGGGAAAAAACGGGTAAGAAAATGGCCATTAAGTCCAAAGGTATTCCAGCCAGAAAAGGTATCTATTTGCCCTGCCATACTATCAATTATGGTGGCTATTTCTATAGCCGAATGTTTTGAAGTCCCCCGGGTCAACATTCTGGCAACAAAATTAGAAACACCATTTGTTTTAGGTGTTTCTGCCCTTAGCCCTCCCATAAAAACAGCTGTTACAGCAAAAGTAGGCAGGTGATGATTTTCTTTGACCAAAAGAGTGAGGCCATTATCTAGAACAAATTTTTGAACAGATGGATTCCTTGTTGGGGGTTTGGTTTCCAAAAGACTGGGCCAGAGTGATTGTATTTCTTTGGCCGTGAGTTTAACCTGTGCTTCTTCAGGGGCAACAACTACCAGAGAAAGGTGTTTTGGATTAAAATATTTTCGCGCAACTTCTTTCACTTTTTCTTCTGTTACTGCCCTAATGTTCGCCAGATAGTCCTCACACCTTCTTGCATCTCCTTCAACTACCTGAAAGAATCCCAGGGTTCTACCCCATCCTTCCATTGTTTCCTGGTCGTAAATAAACTCAGACTCTAAATTCAATTTGGCCTTTGCCAGTTCTTCTGACAACACGCCTTCATTTTTAATCTTTTCTATCTGGGTAAAAATTTCCTTTAAAGCGGTCTTTAGATTTTTCACCTCAAGCAGAGATTGAATTATGAAAAGCCCCGGGCCTTTAGGAGTAAAAGCGTGGGTGCCAATAGAATGCACAATGGACTTCTTTAGCTTCAGAATTACATTAAGGCGGGCACTTTCACTCCCACCTAAAATTTCAGAAAGGACATCCAAAGCATAGGTGTCTTCCTTGCCCACACCCGGAATAGGAAAGCCCAATCCTAGATAAGTCTCTTTAAAGGGTTTATTTAAGGTGACGAACCTTAATTCTTTTTGCGGCGGCTCTTGCGGGGGATTAAAAACAGACACTGTATCTGAAACAGGGAAAAGTTGATTTAAAGCATCCTTAACCTCTTCCTTCTTTATATCTCCAACGATGACTGCCACCATATTGGCAGGTTGATACCATTTTTTATAGTACCTAAACACATCTTCCCGGGAGAAGGTGCGTACCGTCTTTGTATAGCCAATAATGGGACGGCGGTAAGGGTAAACCTTATAGGCAGTAGAAAAGAGAGTGTTTGATAAGATATGGAAAGGGGAATCTTCGTCTTTGCTTATTTCTTCCAAAACCACTTTTTTCTCACTCGCCAGCTCCTGGGGGTCAAATAAGGCATTTTGTACCATATCTGCTAGCACATTCAGTCCTACCTGCCACTTGGACGCAGGCATGACGACGTGGTAGACAGTGTAATCAAAACTGGTGTAAGCATTGATAGAACCTCCGTTGCCTTCAATAATTTTGGCAATTTCGCCAGGTTTATAATGTTGTGTGCCTTTAAAGACCATATGTTCAATGAGATGGCTTATGCCGGCTTCAGTTTCACTTTCATAAGCACTACCTGTCTTAACCCAGATTTGGATTGCCACAACTGGTGCAGTGTCACTTTCCTGCAAGACTACTTCCAATCCGGAAGGCAACTTGAAATTAATCACCTTCTCCAGCGGTAATTGTGCTTGAGTGTACGCTGGTGTCATTATCACCCCCATAAAAAGAAAGATTGTAAATAAAAAACATTTCTTGCTCATCTCACCAGTCCTATTCTATTTTTAACACTTCCCCACTGACAATAGCATATGTTTTACCTTTTGCTTTTTCTAAAATCAGGGCTCCTTGGTCGTCTATATCCGATACCCAGCCAGTGGTTATCTTATCGCCTGTGCGAATGGTTACTTTTTTATTTTTTAATATGTTTCGTTTACGCCATTCGCTCAAAAAGGATTTATCACCCTGGAAAAACGCATCATATGCCCGTTCTAAATGCAAAAGCAAATCAGCCAATACCTCTTCTAATACAAAATGTTTTTGTGTCAATAAAAATAAAGAAGTGGCTTGGCAAAATTCAGGTGAAAAAAAATCATGGTTTATATTTAACCCAATGCCAATTACTACTGCTTGTCCCTGACTTTCGGTAAGGATGCCACCTAACTTATGTCCGTGCCCCCAGATGTCATTTGGCCATTTTAACCCCATAGCTTCACCTGTCTTATTTTCTAGTGCCTTAGCAGCAGCCACGCCGGTTACCAAGGATAAAAGGGGCCAGGTAAAAAGTGGCACCGGAGGGTAGAGAAGGATACTAAAGTAAAGACCTGTGCCTGGTGGCGAATACCAGGTTTTATTGCCTCTCCCTCGCCCAGCCGTTTGTTCTCTGGCCCAAACAACTGTGCCATGTGGGGCTTTTTTTCTGGCCAACTTTAAAGTAAAGTTGTTAGTGGAATCAAGGCAACGGTAAAAAAGAAGATTTTTCCCTAACCATTGTGTGGATAATTTTAAGTCCACCGTGGTTTCAAAATTGCTATCTAAGGGAGCTTTCACTTTCTTCTCCCAGATGGATATGGACTACATCTGGCGTAAGGAAAAATTTACTTTCTTCCACCTTCTTTTTGAAAGAAGAGAAGGTAATGAAATACTTTTCCTTGACCTCTATGGCTTTCAATGTCTTCATTGCACCTAGAGTAACTACCGGTGCAATGGCAAAGGCGTAAACAATTTCTCCTCCCCGCTTAAAGGCCACCAGGGGCAGTGGTTCTTCCTGCCGCCTGGGAGGACGATAATGAGGGACAGGAATTAATTCTTGTTCTCTAATCCATTGAAAGAGAACACATTTGATCGTTTCAGCCAGGGTGATTTCATGACGTAGACCTGCTGGTATTTTCTTTAATGCCCTTTTAACAGTGATTTCAATTTCTTTTTTCATACACTTAACCTGCCAAGGCGTTTTTTATAACTGTTGGAATTAATTTCAAATCTTCGTCCTGAATGGTGCGTACATCTAACAAGAACATATCTTCTTCAATCCGGCCAATTAAAGGAGGTTCTGTAAACCGCAATCGTTCTTCCAGCTTGCTTACCGATAGCCTGGCTGGTTTTATCCCTACCACAAATGTAGGCAGTTCCTGGGTTGGCAAAGCACCCCCACCTACCCGGGAGATATCGGGCTTAATCGTAACAGATAAATCCTCTGTTTTAAAGTGTCTCTTAAAATATCGTCTTAATCGCTGGGCACGTTGGCGTAGGATTTCTTGGGATACAAAGATTAAACGTAAAGTGGGAATTTCTTTGATTGCTTGCTCCTCGTCTCGATAAAGCTTAAGGGTGCTTTCTAAAGCCGCCAGGGTGAATTTATCTATCCTTAAGGCCCGATTTAACGGATTTTTCTTAATCTGTTCAATGTATTTCTTCTTGCCCAGAATAATACCTGCCTGTGGTCCACCCAGGAGTTTGTCCCCGCTAAAACTGACCACATCCACACCAGCAGCCATTACTTCTTGTACGGTAGGCTCTTTTTCCAGGCCATGTTTGCTAAAATCTACGAAATTGCCGCTGCCTAAATCTTCATATGCGATCAGATCGTGCTTATGTGCTAAAGTGACCAATTCTTCTAGAGGCACTTCCTTGGTGAAACCGATGATTTTGTAATTACTAGTATGTGCTTTCATTAAAATAGCTGTATCCTCGTCAATGGCATTTTCATAGTCATAAAGATGAGTGCGGTTAGTAGTGCCTACTTCTACCAAAATGGCTCCACTGTGGGCCATGACATCCGGAATCCGAAAAGAACCCCCAATTTCTACTAGTTGTCCTCGGGAAATCACGACTTTTTTACCATAAGCCAGGGTATTTAAAGTTAAAAAAACGGCTCCAGCGTTATTATTTACCACCATTGCTGCTTCTGCTCCGGTTAATTCACACAACAAGGGTTCAATGTGACTATACCGGCTTCCCCGTTTACCCTCATCTAGATCATATTCCAGGTTGTTATAGTAGCGGGCTACTTCTACAAGATGCTCAATGACTGTCTCGGCCAATAAGGAACGTCCCAGGTTGGTATGTACTACCACTCCAGTAGCATTAATTACCCGCTTAAGGTGATTTTTTTCTCTTTGTTCAACTTCAGTTTTTATCTGAGTTAAAATTTCTTCTTGGTTTAAAGTATATATTTCACCTTTCAATACCTTCTTTCTCTGTTTATCCAATATTTTTCTGATAGCACTTACCACTAAGCGGCGAGGGTGTTTTACTAGAAGATTTCCAATGACCTTATGTTTTAATATTTCATCTACAGAGGGTATCTGCCGGAGTAAATTTTGCTTTATTTGCATATTTACCTCCTTTATGGGATAATCCTAAAAAAAATTGGCCTTTATGGCAAGGGTAAGAATGGTTTTCTTCCCTTGACAGAGAGAATTTAGGCGAAGTATCATGCAATAAATCAGTAAATATAAGGAGAGTGTAGAAAATGTTAAAAAAAGAAATTATTTATTTTGAAAAGACCGGCCCGGAAAATACCGCAGTGTGTTTGGACATCCTTGAGCAGTTGGCCGCAGAGGGATATAAAACATTTGTGATTGCCTCTACTACTGGTCAAACTGGTCGTCTAGCTGCTGAAAGACTTAAAAAATTTGATGTTAATTTGGTAGTTATTGGACACTGTGTTGGTTTTAAGGAACCGAATCAAGATGAATTTCTGCCAGAGAATTACGATGCTATCGTTGCTGCTGGAGGTAAAGTTTATAAAGGAACTATCCTCACCCATTCTTTAGAAACGGCCTTGGCCAAGAGATTTTCGGGTGTATATCCAACTTTATTGATTGCTCAATCTCTGCGCCGTTTGGGAGAAGGGATGAAGGTGTGTTGTGAGATAGTCATGGAGGCCTGTGATGCTGGACTTATCCCTGAAGGCACAGAGGTAGTAGCCATGGCGGGTACAGCCAGAGGATCAGATACAGTAACAATTATAAAATCTGCTGCCTCCAAGCGTTTCCTAGAATTAAGGGTATTGGAAATTTTGGCCAAACCCCGAGTTTAGGAGGAAAGCATGGTTATTTATGATTTTTCAAACCTTATGGAAGAAAATATAGGCGAGCATGGATTATCTTCTCTTTTTTTCAAAGAGAAAGAAGACCTATTACAGACAGTGGACAGGCAGATTAAAGAACAAGCCAGGCTGGGAGAATTGGGGTTTATGCAACTTCCCTTTGACCAACCTGAGATAGATAAAATCAAAAGACTGGCAGCAGCGGCCAGAGGAAAGTGGGAAAACTTACTTGTTTTGGGAATTGGCGGTTCTTCTTTGGGGGCGATGGCCTTGCATCAAGCCCTTAATCACCCTTTTTATAATCTTCTTCCCTCAGAAAAGCGAGAGGGCTGTCCCAGGGTATTTTTTGCTGATAACGTTGATCCAGAATTAATCAATGGTATTTTAGAAAGTATAGACATAAAACGCACGTTAATCTTGGTAATTAGCAAATCAGGTAAAACAGCCGAGACCCTGGCTCAATTTCTACTCTGTCTTGACCATATTAAGAAAGTAGGAGACCCACATCAGCAAATTGTAATTATCACTGATCCTGAAAAGGGCCCTTTGAGAGAGATTGTGAAAGAAGGTTTTTCTTCTTTTTCTGTCCCCCCGAACGTAGGAGGGAGGTATTCTGTTCTTTCCCCGGTAGGGCTTGTGCCCGCTGCCCTATTAGGTGTTGATATTGACGCCCTCCTTGCCGGAGCGCAGGCTATGAGCAAACGGTGTGAAACATTGGAAAATCCCGCATATCTTTTTGCCCTCACCCATTATTTGTTAATGCAAAAGGGTAAGGTTATCCATGTTATGTTTCCTTATGCTTACGCATTAAGAGGGATAGCTGACTGGTGGCGGCAGTTGTGGGCAGAAAGTTTGGGCAAAGAAGGCAAAGGACCTACCCCGGTGAAGGCCATTGGGGTTACGGATCAACATTCTCAACTTCAGCTTTACATGGAAGGGCCATATGATAAAGTAATCACCTTCCTTACGGTTAAAAACTACCGTACAGAGGTAAATATTCCGTCTTTCTTTAGCGATTTTACAGATATTGCTTATTTGGGAGGACATACTTTCAACCAGCTAATCCAGGCAGAACAGCTGGGAACCGAAGCGGCTTTGACCAAAACAGGCCGGGCTAATGCAAAGATTATTTTAGATCAGATTGATGCCTTTTCACTCGGAGCACTTTTTTATGGCTTGGAATTGGCCACGGTTTGCTGTGGGTTTCTGATGGATATTAATCCCTTAAACCAGCCTGGAGTAGAATTAGGGAAACGGTATACTCAAGCCTTAATGGGAAAATCAGGCTTTACTACTGAGAAAGAGGAAATTGAAAACTGGTTTTTAAAACGGCCACTTTATCAAGTATAATATGCATGTCCAGGAAAGCATAAAGCCCTTTAAGCTTGTCAAATATTTTGCGTATAGTAGTTTTTTCCTTATTCTGCTTTCTTTTTTAGCCCTGGCCTTTATTGTCTCCAGAGGGGCGAAGTCTTTACTTTTACAAAAAAGCGAAGATTATGCCTTTCTTGTTGCTGAAAATCTCAACCACCAGGTGTTTGTCCAATTTACTCTTCCTACTGCCCTTATGTTTGGAAGGATAAGATTAAGGGAAAAGGCCCAGTTTGAACGCCTTGACTTTATCGTAAAAAACACCATTCATGGTTTTAATATAGAGCAAGTCAATATTTACGATTTGGAGGGCACTATCGCTTATAGTACTGATCCAAGTCTGGTAGGAAAAAAAATTGTTACTCCACCCGAATTTCACCTGGCAAAACGAGGGGTATTAGCTTCCCGTGTGGAAGGAGATAAATTGAAGACCTATGCTCCCTTTCGGGCCGAGAAAGCACCATCTCAAACGACCAGTCTTGTCTTGGGTATTTTTGAGATTACTCAAAATTTAAGTAAGGACTACCAGATTATTAAACACTTTCAAAATACAGTTGCCGCTAGTGCAATCGGCATTATGACCGCCTTGTTTATAGGTTTGACCTTAATTGTCCAAAGGGCAGAAAAGATAATTGAAGCTAGGGCTGAGGAAAAAAGGCGTTTGGAAAATAAATTGCGTCAGGCAGAACACCTGGCTACTTTGGGACAGATGGTAGCGGCGGTTTCTCACGAAATTAGGAATCCTTTAGGTGTTATTAGCAGTACAGCTGAACTTTTACAAAAGAAGGAGAAAAATAATCCTGCTAATGCCCAGCTTGCTCAGATTATGGTAGAAGAGGTTAAACGACTTAATCGCATCCTGACAGAATTTCTGGAATTTGCCCGGCCTCAAATTCCAACTTTGACATCATGTCAACTAACACAAGTAATTGATAAGGTACTTACATTTTTGAAACCAGATTTCCAAACACATGGTATTGAAGTCATTAAAAACTACCAAGATAAACCAACTATCATGGCCGACCAAGACCTCTTGTATCGTGCTTTTTTAAATATCGCCATTAATGCAATTCAGGCAATGTCCTCAGGGGGAAGATTAGAGGTAAAAGTGCAAACAACAATTAGTGGAAAGGGCGTTATCATCACTTTTACTGATACCGGAAGTGGTATATCTGAAGATACATTGGCAAAGATATTTACACCTTTCTTTACTACCAAGGAAAGAGGAAGCGGTCTGGGATTGCCTATTGTAAAAAATATTGTTGAAAATCACGGAGGAAAAGTTATAATTGAAAGTGAAATAAATAAAGGAACAAAGGTAATTATTTTTCTCCCTATGGAGTGATGACAGAGCAGAACAATGAAAACAGTATTGATTGTTGATGATGAAAGAAATTTTTTAGTCATTTTGAAAGCGGTTTTAGACGAAGAAGGGTATGAAGTACTCACGGCCCCAGACCCGTTTACGGCCTTAGACATTGTTCAACATACAGATTTAGATGCTGTAGTTACAGATATGAAAATGCCTCAGATGGACGGAATTACCCTTTTGGAAAGAATAAAACAAATCAACTCTGATTTACCTGTGATTATGATGACAGCATATGGAACGATTGAGAAGGCCGTTGAAGCCATGAAAAAAGGGGCCTTTGATTACATTACAAAACCCTTTTCTAACGAAGAATTAAAAGTAACTGTGCGTAAAGCCATAGATATGTATTTGCTGGTTAAAGAGAACAGACACCTCAATCGGGTTCTTCAAGTCCAGTATCAATTTGGTAATATTATTGGGAAAAGCAAGCCTATGCAAGAAGTTTTTGACCTCATTCGCAAAGTGGCCAAAACGAAGGCTACAGTCCTTATAACCGGAGAGAGCGGAACAGGTAAAGAGCTTGTGGCTAAGGCTATCCATTACAATAGTCCCAGACGGGAAAAACCGTTTATTTCTGTTAATTGTGCAGCCCTTACTGAAACTTTATTAGAGAGCGAGCTCTTTGGTCATGAAAAAGGCTCTTTTACTGGTGCTATTGCCCTGCGTAAGGGTCGGTTTGAACTTGCAGATGAGGGGACACTTTTTTTGGATGAAGTGAGCGAAATGTCACCTTCTCTTCAAGTGAAACTCTTGCGGGTGTTACAAGAAAGGGAATTTGAACGCGTGGGTGGAACAAAGACCATTAAGATAAATGTTCGCATTATTGCTGCTTCAAACAGAGATTTAAGGGAGGAAGTAGAAAGTGGCCGGTTTAGGGAAGACTTTTTTTACCGCCTAAATGTAGTTCATATTCATCTTCCTCCTTTGCGTAAACGCGGAGATGATATTCCTCTACTGGTCGCTCATTTTCTTAGAAAATATGCAAAAGAGGTAGGAGCAAAGGAGGTCAAAATTTCTCCTGAGGCCTTAAACCTTATTTATAATTATTCCTGGCCAGGAAATGTTAGAGAGCTTGAAAATGCGATCGAAAGGGCGGTCATTCTTTCTTCTGGTCAAGAGATCAAACCTGAGCATCTCCCAGAAGACTTGCGTAAAAATAGTCATATCTATCCTGATATCTTTCAACACTTGCCATCTAACCTTACTTTGCCTCAAATCCTAGAAGAAATAGAAGCCAGACTGATTAGACAGGCCCTTGTTCAGGCTGATTATGTGCAAAGTAAAGCAGCTCGCCTGTTAGGTATTACCAAGAGCCTCCTTCAATATAAGATCAAAAAGTATAATTTATTATCCTCCAAATAGCACTGGGTTCAAAATTTTGCAC
>JAGHCL010000020.1 GCA_021160485.1 Candidatus Desulfofervidaceae bacterium | reverse complement strand
TTTCTTTTAAAAATTCAATATTAGTTATAATATCTTCTCCCTGTGAACTCTTTCCATCAATTTCTACTTCATTAAGAAATTGCATCCCGCGTTCTTTGGCCTCTTCTATTGTATTTCCCCAAACAAGAGCTAGGGCTAGGTTGGGGTCGTAATCACTAGGGATGGTGTAGGGTTTATCTTGAGGGACGTGTGTATGGACTTGTAACCAATCATATTGAGGTAGTTTGAAATGGGTGACAGTGCCTCCCCAGGGTTTAAATCCATGTTTTGTGTCTTCGGCTACAAGACGGAATTCAATGCTGGCACCATGAAAACTCAAGTGCTTTTGTTTATATTTCAGTTTTTCTCCTAAGGCAAGACGAATTTGCTCTTTGATTAAGTTTACCCCCCGTGGCTCTTTTTTAATTTGGGCAATCAAACCAGAAACACCACTTTCAACCTGAATTCTAGGGTTTACTTCAAGTAAATAGAACTGCCCTTCAGGAGTAACAATCCATTCCCAGGTGCCTACATTATCATAATCTAGATAAGCGGCCATTTTTAATGAATGTTGGATAATTTCCTTTACAATGTGTTCAGCATTAAAGTTATACTGATATTTAGGGTTAAAAGCAGGAGCTACTTCTATCCGTTTTTGTCGGGAAATACTTTGGATAGTGCAATTGCGTGTCCCGTAGTGGACCCTTTCTCCATGACGACTACAAACTAGCTGAACTTCAATATGGTTAAACACAGAAAAATTTTTTTCTAGTAGGACCCCTTCATCTCCAAACTGCCGTTTAGCATAACGCCTGATGCGACGATAGACGGTTCTTACCATGTTCAAGTGTCGGACTTCTTCAATACCCATCCCGCCGCCTCCAGCCGATGCCTTGATTAGAATAGACGGCTGTTTTATCCCTTCTTCCCACTGGTTGTGAAAAAGCTTGATGGCTACATTTTCAGCTTCAATTTCATTATAAATAGGTTTGTCTGAACCAGGGATAACAGGGATGCCTAATTTTTTTGCCAACCTTTTAGTATTGATTTTACTGCCTAATTCTTTAATGACTTCCCAACGCGGCCCGATAAAGATCAAAGGACGTTTTCTTACTCTCACTCGCCGAGCAAATCTGTAATTTTCAGCCAAAAAGCCGTAACCAGGATGAATGGCATCACACTTAGTGTAATCAGCAATTTCTAAAATTTCGTTAGGATCAGTATAACTAGCAATCCGAAAGACTTTTTCCTTCCCTCCTGCCTCTAATCCTAACCTGACGTGTAAAGATTCCTTGTCTTCGTCTGTATAGACTATAATAAAATCAAGCCCCAGGGCTTGACAGGCTTTCATAATCCGAATGGCTATTTCTCCCCGGTTCGCAATAAGAATCCGTGCCATATTAACGTATCCGCTGTTTCTCGTTCATATAAATCAGTTACTCAGTGTGCCAGCATGTGCTAATGCACATTTTTCTGTTACCTACCACCAACGTCCTCTCTCTTGGTAAATCTGAATGAATCTTTCTATTGACCGATCGTAGGTTTTTTCTACATCTGGCGGAAAAAGACAGCCGGGGAGCTCGCCCCTCCGCCAGTGATATCTTAAACAATCACAACAAATTCCTTTTTTCTCACAGGGCTCATAAGTGCATGGACACCCTTTTTTATTTTCTTCCATCTTACATTGACGCATTATTTCCCTCCTTAAGCTACCTTTCCCAAATTAGCCCCTAACATAGCCTGCTAGGGAAGAAGCGTCAAGAGCTAGATGAAACAGATAAATCAACCCCTTTTTTCAAAAATTTTTTCTATTTACCTTAGATTAACCGCATTACCGAGAGCAAAAAGTAGCCTCTTCAGTAATTGCGGTTTTTTGAGGTGGCGTCAATGTAATTATTTGACCAAGATGCTGATTTCGCCAGATTTGCTTGGCCAATTTATGATTTAAGGCATGGCCACTTTTATAAGCGTTTATCTTTGCAATAAGAGGACAACCCAAAAGGGCCAAATCACCTACTAAATCCAGAATTTTATGTCTGACAAACTCGTTTTTATACCTTAGCCCTTCTTTATTTAATATCCTAAATTCATCAATTACCACTGCATTATCTAAGGAACCACCCCGAGCTAATCCTTGTGCTCGTAACCACTCTACTTCTTTTAAGAAACCAAAGGTGCGGGCACGACTGATTTCTTTTTCAAAGCGTGTAGGTGAAAAATGGAAAGTATATGTCTGCTTTTTTAACAAAGGATGGTCAAAATCAATCATAAAATGCACTGTTAGCTCTAACTCCGACACAGGGGTAAGGTGTATCCACTTATCTCCTTCCCTCACTCGCAAAGGCCTTTTCAAAACAAAAATTTTTTTAGAAGCAAGTTGGGCCTTAAGCCCAGTGCTTTTTATAAGATAGACGAAAGGGGCTGCACTCCCATCCATAATAGGGACTTCAGGGGCGTCTAATTCAACAATAGCATTATCTACCCCCATACTCCAGAAGGCTGCCAATAAGTGTTCTATTGTGCTGACCGTAACTCCATCTTGGCCAATAGTTGTAGCCAAACGGTTATCAGCTACATTAAGCACATGCGCTTTAACTTCAGGCTTACCAGGAAGGTCAACTCGTTTGAAAACAATGCCTGTATTAGGTAAGGCAGGGCGAATTCTCAAATTAACTTTTTGCCCTGAATGAAGCCCAATCCCTGTACAAGCAATTTCATCTTTTAGAGTTTTTTGTGCCCAGAACATACTAATTATGTTTCCCTGCAAAGATAATGCCTGAATATCTTAAAATCCATTTTTTCTCATTTTTTAGGGTTTTTTAAAAAAAATACATTCTTTGAGGTATGGGTTAAATACCACGCTTAATTTAACTAACGTGTGATTTTTAACACAGCTTTTGGGCTTGCTCTATGTCCTCCGGCCGGTTCAAGTTTAAAAAAGCCTTACCTTGTGGGTCTACTGTTTGCATGATTTGCGGAGGGAGGTATTTTTTCTTTAGATATTTCAGTGCTTGGTAAAGGCGAAGGTCTCCCTTTTCTAAACACCTTTGAAACACTTGCATAGCTTTATAATCATAAAGGGCACAAAGGGGTTGATGCCCGTCAGGTGTAAGGGGGACAAGGGCATCCAGACCTTCTTCCCAATGAGAAAGTAGACATTTTAATACATCCTGAGTAATAAAAGGAAGGTCACAAGCAAGCACCAGCGCCGGGAAGTGGGTGGTGTAAAAAAGACCAGTAAAAATACCCCCCAAGGGGCCTTGGTATGGAATAAGGTCTGTGACGAATCTTA
>JAGHCL010000179.1 GCA_021160485.1 Candidatus Desulfofervidaceae bacterium | reverse complement strand
TTTAGTAAGTATAAAAATAACATAATTCATAGTAGGAGGAAAATCAATGAAAGAATTCAAGAAAATTTTAGTGCCTATTGATTTTTCAGAGGCAAGTATCATCTTGGCACCTTATGCCAAATATTTAGGAGAGAAGTTAGAAGCAGAGTTACATGTGCTTTATGTTGTCCGAAGCTTGGACTATTTTGGTGGCTTTTATGTTCCTCATACCTCCATTAAAAAGTTTGAAGAAGAAATTGTGCGGGGGGCAGAAAAGAGGATGGAAAATTTTGTGGAAGACCATTTTGAAGACTTTCCTGTCAAAACGCATATTTTAATAGGGGATGCAGGCACAGAAATTCTAAACTTTGTCCAGCAGGAAAACTTTGATCTGATTGTTATGGGTACTCATGGCAGGAAAGGATTAGATAAAATCATTTTCGGCAGTGTAGCAGATAGGGTGGTAAAGGGTGCTCCTTGTCCTGTTTTAACTATTAATCCTTATCGGACAAAAGATTAGTTTTTAAACGCTGTAAAATTTCTTCTGCGATTCTCTGTGCTTCAGAGGCGGTAACTACAGTAATACCTCCAACCGTAGGGTGGCCACCTCCTCCATAGGAAGCGCAAAGCTGGCCAATGTTAAAGCGGTGGGTTCTACGCCATGGATTTTCATTTAAAATAATCATATAACGGTCGCCTTTTATCTGAATAACTCCTAAGGCATAAAAACAATCCGGGTAAAAATAATAAGGCGCCCAACGGCAGGTTAGAAAGCTTTTCGGCATGGTAAAAAAGACAATCTTACTTTGTGGATCATAGATAGCGTTTTGTTGGAACTGAGCCAGGGCCTGCTGGCGCAGATTAAGGGCCTTACGAAGACGCCATACAACAATTAAAGGTAAGGGTAGTTTGGGAGAAAAAAGGAGATCTTTGTAATGTAAAAACAATCTGGTCAGCTCTATCAGGTAGGCATTGTCGCTATCTACGGTTAAAGAAAGGTGGATTTGAAGAGGCTTCTCTTTGCACTCAATCAGTTCTTCTAAAGAAAAACGAGCACTGTCTATTTTATCCGCCCACTTTACCAGCTCCTGAAAATTCAGATTACGGTAGTCAAAAACATTATAAAGAACTTCCCATATCAATAAAGCACATGAAGTTTTATCCGGATTAAAAAAGTGGCGTTCAGGGTCAAGGGGACCTTCATAACCGCCAAGACCGGTTTGGTGATGGTCAAACCAGTAAGTTGCCTGTGGATGGAAGGGATAATCTAAAAGAAAAATCGTGTTTCCTTTAAGGTGCGTCTCCATCCAGTTATTTCCCCTTGTGTGCCCAACTGGAAAAAGTTTTAATTGTGCATCTGGATTTTTTTTCTGGACATAATCGGCGATTAAAGCCGCAGAGACCATGCCATCAAAATCACGATGAAAATAGATAGAAACTGAGTTGTCCATTTTTTTCATTCAAGGAAAATCTTGCCCGGATTGAGAATATTGTTGGGATCCAGGGCTTGCTTTAATTGTTGCATTAACTTTAAAGTTGGTTGATTTATTTCCCAGGATAAAAAGCGTGCTTTAGTCAAGCCAATCCCGTGTTCACCGCTTATAGTACCTCCTAAGATAAGGGCAGCTTTAATGACTTTTTCAGTTACAGTTTGTGCTTTTACTTCCTCGGTTTCGTCATACATGATATTAACATGCAGATTCCCATCTCCGATGTGTCCAAAACACAAAACAGGTAAACCATAGTCTTGGCGCAGGGCTTGTATCTTTTTTACCATATTTAAGATTTGTGCTCTGGGCACAACAATATCATGACTGCTCTTTTTGCTTCCTAGTTGAAATACGGCTGGAGAAATTGCCCGGCGGACTTCCCAAAGTTTTTTTGCCTTTTCTGCCCAGGCCAGTTCAATTACCTTTACGCCTGAGGTCTTTACCATATCTAAAACCTGCTGAACAATTATTTCTACCACCTTTTCACTACCATCAACCTCTAATAGTAACAGGCCTTCTACTGCAGGCAAGCCTAGTTGAAAATGGTTTTCTACGCATTGGATACATAAATCGTCTATGAATTCTATGGCCGTAAGTGGTTCGGGAAAGCGCAAAAATTTATTTAAAAGATGAGGTAAAAGTTCTAATTGAGGCAGACCCAAGAGAAGCGTAGCCTTTGCTGGTGGTAGGGGGAGGAGGCGCAATAATATCTTGGTGAAAATGCCTAACGTTCCCTCTGAACCAATAAAAAGAGGAGTAAGATTATAGCCAGTTACACCTTTAATAGTTTTATGGCCGGTGTGAATAATTTTACCTGTAGGAAGTACTACTTCTAAGGCCATTACATAATCTTTGGTTACTCCATACTTGACAGCCCTTGCTCCCCCGGCGCACTCGGCTACATTGCCACCAATGGTGGAAAAGGCAAGGCTGGCAGGATCAGGTGGGTAAAAAAGCCCTTTTTTTGCAACGGCCTCTTGTAAATCACCCGTAACCACACCAGGCTCTACCCAAACATACATATTTCTTTCGTCAATTTCTAAAATACGATTTAAACGACTCATGGTCAGTACCACACCGCCCTTGATCGGCACAGCTCCACCTGACATGCCCGAACCTGCCCCTCGCGGCAAAACCGGAAATTGGTATTGATTGGCCAGTTTCATAATGGCAGAAATTTCTTGAGTTGATCCAGGAAATACAACTGCTTCAGGCAAGGATGTAACCTGGGTGGCATCATAGCTATAGCTCAGCAAATCTTCCTGATGCACAGAAATATACTCTTTGCCTACAATTTTTTTTAGTTTTTTTATGACTTTAAGTGAAAGCATAGTTTAAACTATACTTTTGTTTTTTCTCCTCTGCAACTCCATTAAACACAGTTTTTCTAAATACGGGGCTTATCTAGAGTGAAGTTTTTTCTTGATTTTTTTAAAACTATTGTTAATAATGTTAGCCAGCAAGATGAAGAATTTGAGTGGAGGCGTAAGATGCAACTGACAGATGTCCTACCAGTAGAAAAATGGCAACAGCTGGCTGAGGAAATCCACGCTAAATATGGCATGAATGGTGCTGTTAGTAATAATGAGGGTTTTATAATCCATCCTAATCCAGGTTGGGCTAATGAGATTTGTCCCCTTATTAAAGGAAATTCTCAAAGCCGGGTAGTCTGTGCTTCAGCTCAGCAAAATATGATGAAACAGGCCAGAGAACAAAGAGTGCCCATACTGGGTGAATGTGATGTGGGTTTTAGTAAGTTTATCGTGCCTATTTTTTATCAAAACGAATTCTTGGGAACAGCAGGGGGATGTGGTTTTTTGCTAGAAGGAAATGAGATAGATGTTTTTTATGCAGCTAAATTACTAGGTAAAACCGAAGGAGAAATAGAAAAATTACTGCCTACTGTGAAAAAATTTTCTAAAGAAGAGATAAAAGAAGCCATCGAATATGTAAAGAAAAGGCTAGAAGAGATTATCCAGAGTTAAGTAAATCATGTTAGATTTAAGCGACGTAGATTTTATTAAAATATTGTGGAGTGGTAGTTTATGGGAGTTAAGTTAGTAAATATCGGTTTTGGTAATACCGTAGTAGCTGAGCGTGTTGTGGCAGTAGTTACCCCTAACTCCTCCCCTATGAAACGTTTGCGAGAAGAAGCAAGAAAGAATGGCCGTTTGGTAGACGCTACCTGTGGACGAAAAACACGGGCAATTATTGTTACAGATAGCAATCACATAGTTCTTTCCGCTGTTCAGGCAGAAACGATTGCTCAAAGACTGGCTGCAATTTGTAATGAAAAATAAAATACCTGGTGATATATTTGTTATTTCCGCGCCTTCAGGTACAGGTAAAACTACTTTAACCCATCTTTTGCTTTCTTGCTTTCCCAGCTTGAACTTTTCTATCTCTTATACAACCCGTCCACCCCGTCCGGGTGAAAAGGACGGAGTGGACTACTTTTTTGTTAGTCGCCGCCACTTTGAACAGATGATTTCACAAGGAGAGATGCTTGAATGGGCAGAAGTATATGGTAATTATTATGGTACTTCTGTGCGTTTTTTAAGAGAAAAAATAAACGCAGGTAAGGATATTCTATTAGATATTGATGTCCAAGGGGCTCGCCAGGTAAGAAGACTGTTCCCTCAAGCAGTGTTAATTTTTATTATTCCTCCCTCCTGGGAGGAGTTAGAAAAAAGATTAAAGAAACGGGCTACAGATGCACCAGAAGAAGTGAAAAGGAGATTGACAGCCGCCCGGGAAGAAATAAAAGCTGCTCGAGAGTTTGACTATATTGTCATTAATGAATCTCTAGACCAAGCCCTGCAGGAATTAAAGGGTATTATCTTGGCAACAAAGGCCAATGCAAAGAGACGTTGGCCTCAAGTAAGCAAATTATTCTATGAGTAATGTTGATTTAGTTGAATTATTAAGTTATCTCTTAAAACACGCTCAAAAGCCAGTTTCTGGCGAAAGGCTGGCCAGACATTTTTCTGTCAGTAGGCCAGCCATTTGGAAACACATTAAACAGCTTGAAAAACAAGGATTTTCTATAGAAGCACGTCCTAGAGAAGGATATCGCTTGGTAGCCTTACCCCAGCGATTATCTCCTATCTTGTTAAAGGCACGATTAAAGCGAGATATTATTTATGTTCCCCGAGTGAATTCTACAAACGACTTAGCTTTAAAGTTGGGCTTGGAGAATCATAAAAACATTATTGTAGTTACTGATGAACAGACTCAAGGACGAGGGCGTTGGGGGAGAACATGGAAGAGCCAACCTGATAGTATTGCTCTTTCTTTTTTTATTTACGAAAAGATATATTTAGAATCACTATTGCCTATATATTTAGCCGTTACTTTCAGTGTGGGAAAGGCCATCCAGGAACTTACAGGTTATATGCCCCAATTACATTGGCCCAATGATGTCTTTATCCAGGGGAAAAAGGCAGCAGGGATTTTGGTAGAAACCTTTACTGAAGGTAAATTTGCCCCATTTTTAGTGGTTGGAATAGGATTAAACGTAAATAGCCATCCTCCCTTTGCCACTAGCCTAGCCGACCTTACCGGTCATTATTTTGACCGCCACTACGTGATTGATAGATTGGTAAAACAGTGGGAGAATACCTGGTGGAATTTCAAAAAGGACCCTGCGAAGATTATTCACCTGTTCGCTAAATATCACCCAATACAAATCCTGTCCGAAATAGAATTAGACGGGAAGACGCACAGAGGGCTTATAGAGGGCATTGACAATCAGGGTCGGCTTATCTTCAAGTGCGGCTCATCCAGCTGGCATTTAGGATTAGACATGGTAAAGGCAGTAAAAATGACAGGTAAGATTTTATAAGCATGAACATGTAGATGCGAAAGAGGTGAAAGTGTAAATTTTTTTAGTTTTTTACTGAACCTTTTGCCGCAGGACAAAGGACTACGACAAATTTCATGCATTACCCCGGTTACGCATTAACGCATATTATGGGATTTGGGTTGAAAGCATATCTTGACCGGATGTCTTGGGTATGTTAATTAACGGCCATGGTTACTAAAATAAAGAAAAGAAAACCTATTACAAATGCAGATGAGTTTATTGCTTTACCAAACCGAATTGTAGATTATGTCCGGGATAACTTAAGACAGGTTGTTAATATCGCTCTAGCCCTTACATTGATAGTTGGTTTGATCTTTTTAGGCCAATTTTGGTGGCAAAGAAGGGAGGCCCATGTCTTTTTGCTTTACGCTCAGGCTGAAAGTCTTTTGAAACAAGGACAACAGGATAAAGCGGTAGAAGTTTTGCATAAGGTTGCAGACACACACACGAAAGTGGCTAAATTTGCCATATTACGTCTTGCCAATATCTACGAACAAGATAATAAGCTGGACAAGGCCATAGTATATTATCAAGACTACATAGAAAAAGCCGGTTATAAAGACCTGCTTTCTCCTCTGGTTTTACATGCCTTAAGTTGTGATTACTTGAGTTTAGGAAAATCTAAAGAGGCTGAGACGGCCCTCCAAACGATAATAAAGCGTTGGCCCAATCTTCCCTTAACTGACTGGGCCTATGTAAACCTGGGTTTACTGTGGGAAGAAAAAGAGCCGGCAAAGGCCTTAGAGATGTATCAACTTACCTTTAAAGACAAAGGCAATCCTCTTATTCCTCAATGGGTAGAACTTAAAATTAAAACACTGCAGTAGAGGGAAGAGATGATCTATAATGATGAATATGAAACCATGCCTCGTGAGGCATTGGAAGCCATTCAATTACGCCGTTTGCGTAACACTCTAGAAAGAGTATATGCAACGGTGCCTTTTTATCGGCGGAAGTTTGAAAAGGCCGGGATTAAACCAGATGATATTAAGTCTTTAGAAGACATGCAAAAACTTCCTTTTACTACCAAACAGGATTTAAGGGATAATTATCCCTTTGGTTTATTTGCTGTGCCTCTGAGCCAGATTGTAAGAATTCATGCTTCTTCAGGAACAACTGGAAAACCAACCGTCGTAGGATATACTAAACGAGATATTCAGATTTGGTCAGAGTTAATGGCACGGGCCCTAGCTGCGGCAGGGGCAACCAAAAGTGATATTATTCACAATGCATACGGATATGGATTATTTACCGGTGGTCTTGGTGTACACTACGGTGCCGAAACCTTAGGGGCTTCTGTCATTCCTGTTTCAGGTGGCAATACCAGACGACAAATTATGATTATGAAAGACTTTAAGCCTACTGTACTTACCTGCACTCCGTCTTACTCCTTACATCTTTGGAAAGTGGCCCAGGAAATGGGAGTGGACTTTAAAAGAGACCTCTCCATCCGTGTGGGTATCTTTGGGGCTGAGCCCTGGTCAGAAAAGATGAGGCAGGATATTGAAGAGAAGTTAGGGATTGATGCGGTTGATATTTATGGTCTAAGTGAAATTATGGGACCAGGTGTAGCCATAGAGTGTATAGAGGCCAAAAACGGCCTTCATATCTTTGAAGACCACTTCATTCCTGAAATTATTGACCCTAATACAGGAGAGGTGTTGCCTCCTGGGACACCAGGTGAGTTGGTGTTAACCACTATTACTAAAGAGGGCATTCCTCTTATCAGATACCGTACCCGTGACATTTCTACCCTTTACAGAGAGCCATGTAAGTGTGGGCGGACGATGGTAAGAATGGCCCGGGTAACAGGCCGGACTGATGACATGTTAATTGTGCGAGGAGTTAATGTCTTTCCTTCTCAAATAGAAAGCGTGTTAATGGAACACGAAGGTGTTGCTCCACATTATGTTATTATTGTGGACAGAGAGAGGGCTCTGGATGTATTGGAGGTGCGAGTAGAGGTAACAGAAGAGCTATTTTCAGACCAGGTGCGGAAGTTGCAAGAATTGGAAAAGAAGATTGAGAAAAATATTAAAGAAACTTTAGGGATTTCCTGTAAGGTGAAATTGGTTGAACCCAAATCCATTGAACGCAGTATGGGTAAGGCAAAACGGGTTATTGATAAAAGAGAACTTTAACGTGTAGATGCGTTAATGCATAAAAGCGTAGATGAGTAACAAGTTATTTGTAATGCACAAATTTATATATGTTTAAATCTAGGAGGAAACTATGAAAGTTATTCAAATATCCATTTTTTTAGAAAACAGAGCGGGCAGATTGGCTGAGATAACAAAAGTTTTGGCTAGTGCGGGTATTAACATCAGGGCTCTCTCTCTGGCCGACACGAGTGATTTTGGGATCTTGCGCTTGATTGTTAATGACACGGAAGCGGCCTTTAAAGTTCTAAAAGACAATGGATTTACGGTGGGTAAAACTGAGGTAATCGCAGTAGAAGTGCCAGATAGGTCTGGTGGTCTGGCAGAAATCATGCAAATTTTAGCTAAAGAGAATATCAATGTAGAGTATATGTATGCCTTTGTCCAACAAAGTGGAGAAAATGCTGTTATCCTTTTTCGTATAAATGAACTTGATAAGGCCATTGAAGTTTTAACTCAAAATGGTGTCACGGTTCTGCCAGGAGAAAAGGTATATAGTTTGTAATCATTTTTTGCTTAATTGCTTGCCAGCTCAACAGTAATTTGTTTAAGAAGAGGTGACAGTTTCCTCCTTTTTCAACTTTAAATAAGGAAGCTATTGTGCGTGCTCGTTTAAATTACCGAAGTCTATTTACTTTTCTAACCTGTTTTGTTTTTTTGCTGATGGCCTTTTCAGGAGCTATTCTTTACATCACCCCCTATGGTCGTATTGCCTACTGGACAAACTGGCATTTATTAGGGCTTGACAAAGCACAATGGGAAGCAGTGCACACTGTTTTAAGTATTTTGTTTCTAATCGCTGCTTGTTTCCATCTTTATTACAACTGGCGATTATTCATACATTATCTGCGAAATATGTTTAAATCTAGGAGGAAACTATGAAAGTTATT
>JAGHCL010000124.1 GCA_021160485.1 Candidatus Desulfofervidaceae bacterium | reverse complement strand
TTACCCTAATACACATAAATTATCTCTATGAATAACTTCATCATAGCCCTTATAACCCAATACTCTTTCTATATCCCTCGTATTGAGCCCCTTTATTTTTTCTATCTCAGAGGCATTATAGTTAACAAGACCAATAGCTATTTTCCTTCCCTCTTCATCCAAACAATATACCGGGTCACCAACGTAGAATTGTCCATGAGTTTCTATAATCCCAGAAGGTAAAAGACTCTTACCGTAAGAAAGAATTGCCTTAACGGCCCCTGGATCAAGAATAATCTCTCCTTTAGGCGGTAAGGAAGCTATCCAGTGTTTGCGGATACACCACTGTCTCGGCTGGGGGACAAAAAATGTACCTATATCTTCTCCTGCAAAAAGCAAGGTTAAAACACCAGGTGTAAGTCCCCTGGCAATAAATACCGGAATACCCAGAGCAGTCATTTCTTTAGCCACTTTAATTTTGCTGGCGATACCCCCCCTACCTAATTTATTGGGAGCACTTTCTCCTAGGGCCTCTATTTTTTCATTGATTTTTTCCACTACTTGCAATCGTTGTGCTTCTGGATAAGTTCTTGGATCCTGGTCATAAAGGCCATCCATATCTGTAAGCAAAATCAACAAATCTGCTTCCACCATGGCTGCAATCAAACCAGCTAAAGAGTCGTTATCCCCAAATTTAATTTCTTCTACTGCCACGGTATCATTCTCGTTCACAATCGGGATAATACCCCAGCGTAAAAGGGTAAAAAGAGTATTACGGGCATTAAGGTAGCGATGTCTTTGCACCAGACCATCCCGTGTTAATAAAACCTGAGCCACTCGTTGGTGATAAGTAGCAAAGGCTTCTTCATAAGTGCGGATCAAATCCCCCTGGCCAATGGCTGCCAGGGCCTGTTGCTGCGGAAGGGAAAGGGGTCTTTGCTCTAACCCCATTTTACGCATACCAGCCGCAATAGCACCAGAGGTAACCAGCACTATTTCTCGCTTTTGTTTACATAAAAAAGCAATTTCATTCGTTAACTGTCTTATAACTGGCAGATTAAGTCCGTCTTCGGTTGTAACTACACTACTGCCTACCTTAACTACTATTCGGCGAGCACGCTCACATACGGTTTTTCTTAATCTATAAAACTTGTTTTTACTCAACTAACATACCTCTAATCTGCTCAAAAATGCGTCAACATCTAAAGGTCTTTATTTAAGTTTAACCCTGGTGGCCAAAGTAATTTATTCGTTATTAAAAGCCTGTTTAATCAGTAACACTGATAACACTTTCACTCTTCTCTTTATTTTTCATTCCACATACTGCTTTAGCTAACTCTTGTTTTAACATATCTATGCCCTCTTTGGTCAAGGCAGAAACCTTATAATACACCCATCCTTCCGCTTTGAGGGCATTTTCTAAAAAAGACAGGTCTTCCCTAGCTGCAGGGAGGTCTATTTTGTTGATAATAACTATCTGTTTCTTCTCAAGTAAAATTGGATTGTAAGCTTCTAATTCCTTTTTTAACTTTTTTAGAGAAGCCAACGGGGCCTCCGGTGCTATCTTAGAAGCATCAAGAACATAAGCAATAATCATATTTCTTTCAATATGGCGTAAAAAACGGTATCCTAATCCCACTCCTTCATGTGCTCCTTCCAGAAGGCCTGGAATCTCTGCAATAACAAAGGGGGGAAAATCTGCCGCTTCAACCACACCTAACTGAGGAACAAGGGTGGTAAAGGGATAGTCTGCAATTTTAGGACGTGCTGCTGATAAAGCTGCTACAAGGGTAGATTTACCCACATTAGGCTCTCCCACCAATCCTACATCAGCCAGCAGTTTCAATTCTAGTAAGAGCCAGCGTTCTTCTCCCTTTTCTCCTGGCTGGGCATACCGAGGGGCTTGACGTGTGGGAGTAGCAAAATGCCAGTTTCCCCAACCACCACGTCCTCCCCGGGCCACGATTACTTCCTGGCCGTCTCTGACCAAATCCGCAATTAATTCCCCTGTTTCTGCATCACGCACAATAGTCCCTACAGGGACATCAATAACTAAATCCTCTCCTCTTTTACCGGTTTGCCTTTTACCCCGTCCGTGTTGACCTCTTTGGGCTTTAAAGTGTTGACGGTATTTGAAATCTAATAGGGTATGTAAATGGGAATTGGCTCTGAAAATTACATGGCCCCCACGGCCACCATCGCCACCGTCAGGGCCACCACGCGGAACATATTTTTCCCGACGAAAGCTGACACAACCCCGGCCACCGTCGCCGGCTTTAACATAAATTTTAGCTTCATCCACAAATCGCATTTAAACATTTACAGGATGAACACTGACTTTTTTTCTATTTTTACCCAGACGTTCAAAAACAACTACTCCATCTATTTTAGCAAATAAAGTCCAGTCTTTGCCTACTCCCACATTTGCACCAGGATGAATCTTTGTCCCTCTCTGTCTTACCAGAATATTTCCCGCTTTAACAAATTGCCCAGCAAACCTCTTTATCCCTAACCTTTTACCAACACTATCACGCCCGTTACGGGAACTACCACCGGCCTTTTTATGTGCCATAAGGTAACCTCCTTATGCGTTAATTTCTTCTATTTTTACCGCCGTAAAATATTGTCTATGGCCCCGCTTACGGTGGTATCTTTTCCGCCGTTTAAATTTAAACACAATCACCTTTCTACCGCGGTCCTGTTTTACAATCACTCCTTTTACCTTTGCCCCTTCAACTACGGGTTGGCCCACCTTTACTTCCTGACCATCAGCAACAAGTAAAACTTTATCAAATAACACCTCTTCCCCTGTCTCGCCTGGCAGTCTCTCTACTCTGATTATATCTCCAGGCTGCACACGGTATTGCTTCCCGCCTGTTTCCACAATTGCATACATACTTCTCCCTCCGCTCCGTTTTTACCGCCCTCATTAAAAGCGATTATTGTCCTTATGTCAAGGGATGGCTTTCAGCAATCAGAGCCTTTGTTTGCGTCCATAAAGTGGCTATGATATAAACAAATAAGCATGGCAAAACAAGATAAGAACTTCCGGCAGGATTTTCAGACCCTTCTTTCCCGCGTTGTAACAACAATTGAAAAATACACACTTTTAAAAAGTAATGAACATATCCTGGTAGCGGTTTCTGGAGGACCAGATTCCGTTGCTTTATTACACCTTTTATACAAATTGAAAGATAGATATAACTTGCAGCTTGGCGTGGTTCATTACGAACATGGCATTAGAGGAGAGGCTTCGTTAAAAGACGCAACTTTTGTAGAATCTCTGGCCCAGAAGTTAAATTTACCCTTTTATATAGAACATGGAAATGCCAAGGCCTATGCTAAAGAAAAGAAATTGTCTCTGGAAGCCGCTGCCCGCCTTTTGCGGTATGACTTTTTTGAAAGGGTACTGAAAGACACGAGGGCTGATAAGTTGGCCCTGGGACATACGGCCGATGATCAAGTAGAAGAAATCTTAAGAAGACTGTTAAGGGGAACAGCCTGGGCTGAACTGGCCGGCATGGAGATAAAAAGAGACCAATATATACGGCCATTACTGGAAATATATAAAGAAGATATCCTGGTCGCCTTGGTAACAGAAAAAATCCCTTATGTGGTAGACGTTACTAATCTGGACATGCGTTTTTTGCGTAACCGCATTCGCCATAAATTGATACCTTTCCTTTTAGAATTTAATCTTCGGTTTAAAGAAAATTTATTAGAAATGTCCTCTATCTGGCGGGAAGAAAATGCCTGGATGGAAACGGCCGTAAAAAATGCGCTTGAAGAATGTGGAGAGAAAACAGGAGAGAAATATCGGGTAGACCTTACACTTTTTGGCCATTATCACCCTGCTTTACAAAGACGGATATTAACTAAAATCTTGAAAGACCTTTCTTTACCTTATACACGTCGGCACCTAGAAAACCTTATACAACTTGCTTTTCCGGGTGGAACTCATAAATCCATTACTTTGCCTAAGGGATGGAAAGGATACAAAGAAGGCACCTATCTTTACATTACACCAAGTCTGCCAGCAGAAATTGATTATCATTACTTAATTAAAAGCCCTGGTATCGTAGAAATTAAAGAACTCAATTTCCTATTTGACATTAATGTAGTAACTAAAGCAGGATTGGAAAACATTACACTTTCTCCCTCAAAAGTGTATATTGATTTAGAAAAAGCCCCATTTCCTTTAGAAATCAGACCCTATAGACCCGGAGATAGATTTTATCCCCTCGGAGGCAAAGGCAGTAAAAAATTAAAAGATTTCTTTATTGATGTTAAAATTCCCTTTTCCGAACGCAAAAAATATCCTGTTTTTTTAAGTCAGGGTAGGGTAATCTGGATAGCAGGTTTGCGGTTAGACGCAAGGGTAATGCCAGGACCTGAGACCACAAAGTATCTTGTTATTGATAAGGTTAATTAGGGACTAGCAGTCCGGCATAAAGCGTAAGGGGTTAATGTGTAAAAGCGTGAAAAGCTGTGAACGCAACAAGTCCTACAAACGCTATAAATACAATAAACGTCTTAACCCAATCACTAATCAATCCGCCAATTCTGTCAGGAGGATGAAGAGTATTGAAGGGATTAAGTTTCTACTTGCCTCTTGGGGAAACCCAAAAGAAGGTAAACAAGCGTACCAGATGATGGTTTGGATTATCTCCAAGGCATCCATAATGCTATCCTCAAGATTTCTGACTGGAGGGATTATTATGTCTGTCTATATGATAGTAGAAGTTCAAGTGAAAAATAATGAAATGTACTCTAAATACGTAAAAAAGTTCCTGAAATCATTAGTAAGTATGGAGGGCGTTATTTAACTCGAGGCGGAAAAATAACACCACTATCAGGTAATTGGAATCCAGAAAGGATTATTCGGAAACGAGCATATTTTGATTCTCCCAGAAAATGAATGCTCCTAACTTCCTATCCAAATCGACCATATGAGAACAGACAGCAAACAGCTATAAATTGAGGCAATTACTTCACGAGACCAGCCAACCAGATTGCTCCCGTCAACCTTTATATCCCACATGGTTCAGATAAAACTCCCATACGTGGCAATTTGAATACTCGGTGATTTCCACTTTATATCCCACATGGTTCAGATAAAACTTAGAAAGCGTTTAGATAGGCGTTTCCCTTTTATGTCCTTTATATCCCACATGGTTCAGATAAAACACCATGCAAGCACTTTAACCAACTACTCTTTAGACCCCTTTATATCCCACATGGTTCAGATAAAACTGATTGCAGGCATAAGCATACCTCCTGAAAAAATTTCTTTATATCCCACATGGTTCAGATAAAACCGCCCTGCGGCGGGTAAGAAATAGCAGGGCAAAATAACTTTATATCCCACATGGTTCAGATAAAACTCAGGCTGAAACTTTGCGTTATTCTTATAAAAT
>JAGHCL010000109.1 GCA_021160485.1 Candidatus Desulfofervidaceae bacterium | reverse complement strand
TTTTAAAAGACGCCTTTCCCAGGGTCTGCCCTTTAAAAAGGCCATCTTTGCTGTAGTTCATAAACTTGTTAGGGTTATTTATGCCTTGCTTACTAAAATGGTGCTTTTTAACCCAAATCATTGCTTATAGTTGACTCCTTCCTTTAACGACCGATCTCTAGAGCCTTTAACATCATGGTCTTGGTATTATTAATGACAGTGACATTGGCTTCATAAGCACGCAAAGCAGAAATCATATTTACCATCTCCTCTACAGGGTTTACATTGGGCAACTTTACATACCCTTTAGGATCTGCATCTGGATGAACAGGATCGTAGACAACCTTAAAAGGACGGGGATCGGTCACAACGGCAACAGGAACAACTCCTTCCAAGGTGTTAGCTAATTTGGCCTCAAAAACATTTTTGAAACTCGCCGGACGCATAACCGGAACCGCCGCTACAACCAAGTCTTTGCGCCGATATGGCTCCCCTTCAGGAGTACGGGTAGTCTCTGCATTGGCAATGTTACTGGCAATTAAATTCATCCGTAGTCTCTGTACTCGCAGAGCTGTAGCCCCAATTTTAAAAGACAAAAAGGGATCCATAATTATCTCCTCCCATCATTAATGGCATATCTCAGTTCAGCAAATTTTTTTATCAATGTCTGGGCTAAAATTTGATATTCCAGCGTATTTTGAGATAACTGTGCCATCTGGTAATCAATATCTACACTATTACCATCTAAACTTGGTATCCCTTGGGGGGCAGTAAAAAGCACTGGCTTAATCTCTGATACATTTTGAGGATGAAGAGAAAGATGGCGGGCATTTGTCTTAATAAGAGATATTTCGCTTTTTGATGTATGTAAAACTTTCCTAAATTGCTCTTTAAAAGTCAAATCAAAGGCCTTATAGTTTGGCGTTTCAGCATTGGCAATATTAGCACTAAGAATATTATGTCTAAGACTGCAAAAATCCATTGCTTTTTCTAAATATTTAAAAGAACCACCAAACAGTTCGCTCATTTTTTCCTCCCTAGAACCAAAGATTACTTCAATTTGTATTGCTGAGCAAATCTTATGCCATTTTAAAACCTAGAGTTTTAGGGCTAAAATGAGTTTTTCCGAAAGCGCTTTAAGAGATAAATAGAGGCACATGTGCCAAATTGACACACTTAATTCTGCTTCTCTTTCGTTCAGACCTTGACATCAATTCTGCCATCCTGAGTTTTAGTTTGTTTTTCTTTTTTCTTTTCCTCTTTTTTTCTTTTCCTCTTTTTTTCTTCTTTTTCTTCCAACTTTATTTCTTTTCCTTCAGGCGTACGGGGTATTTGTTTATCTTTACGTATAATTTCTTTTTGGAGATTAAGAAAAAACATTTTCTGTGCTTCTTCTCCCATCCGTTGTTGACTTTCCTGGGATTTTTCTACCATAGAACTATGGGAAAGGATTTGGCTTAAATCTAACACTCTCATTTGGTCACCTCTCTTTAAGCTTATGTCTTAATTTGGCTCGTAAACGAAACAAGGCCTTGGTGTGAAGTTCTGATACAGTAGACTTAGCCAAACCCAAAACTTCCCCAATTTCTCTAATAGTAAGCTCGTCGTAGTAATATAAAGAAATGACCAATTTCTCCCGCTCAGGAAGTTCATTTATGGCTTGAGTAAGAATAGAGACCAATTCTTTAGAAAATACTGCTTCGACCGCCGATTCTGCATTGATGTCAGCAATCAAATCCAAAAATGTATTAGTGTTTCCATTAGCAAGATTAATAAAATCTTCTAGATACACCATAGCAACACCTTTCAATTCATTTAATAGTTGGTGATATTCTTCCTCACTTATACCCAGAAGTGCGGCCACAGCCTCGTCAGAAGGAGGTTCTCCTAGTTTTTGCTCCAGTTTAAGATAGACTTCCTCCAATTGCCTAGCCTTCTGTCTAAGAGATTTCGGCATCCAGTCTAGGCCCCGGAGTTCATCCAAGATTGCTCCCCGGATGCGAAATTTGGCGTAAGTAGCAAAACTACATTTTTGAGTTGCGTCATATTTATCCACCGCATCAATCAAACCTATAATACCTGCCTCTATCAGATCTTCTTTATCAAGGGTAGGAGGTAAGTATAAACTCATCCTTTCCACGATATATCTCACTAAAGAAAGGTGAGTTAAGATTAACTGTTCACGGGCCAAGACCTTGTTTTTATTCGCAGGTGGTGTCACCTGCTCAGCCGTTAACTTCATAGGCTAATCCCCCTTACCTAATAAACGATTGATAAACCTATTAATGCTGTTTTCCTTTATCTCCCCTTTAGGCACATTACATAGATTTTTTACTATCTGATAGAAACAACGGCTTGATTTAGCGTAAGGGTAAATTTCAGTCACTGCATGCTGCAACCTGACAGCTTCACGTAATTTATCATCTCGCAAAATATGTCCTAGATATTCCAGCTTAATTTGCAGGAATTTATCTGTTACCAAACGCAATTTTTCAAAAATATCTTTTGCTTCTGCTTCAGAGGCTACATTGTTTATCAAAGCCTTAAAATTATTAGCCCCATACTTTACTGAAAGGACTTTCATCAACGCATAGGCATCGGTAAAAGAAGTAGGATCTGGCTCAACCACATTAATAATTTCTGAAGCAGCCAGGTTAAAGTAAATTACGTTTCCCGAAATACCTGCGGCAGTATCAATGAGAACAAAATCATAGGCTTCATCTAAGAGAGAAAATTCTGCGAGGAGTCTCTTCCTCTGCCCCATAGTAAGACTAGTAAGTTCTTCTACACCTGAACTGGCAGGTAAAATTTTAATCCCTCCCGGACCAGTAACTATCACTTCTGCTAGTCGCTTCTGCCCCATAATCACATGTTGGAGGTTATACTTGGGTGTGAGTCCCAGCAGAATATCTATGTTGGCTAGTCCCAAATCTGCATCTACGACTAAAATTTTCTTCCCTAACTGTGCAAGTGCATACGCCAGATTAGCAACCACATTTGTTTTACCCACACCTCCCTTGCCACTAGTAATAGATATCACCCGTGCCTGGGAAGTCTTTATTTTATACATGTTACCTGCGTAGTATGCGGCTCGGGCAGAAGCTGTTTCATGACTATAAGGTCTGAGTGTTTCTTTTAACATCATTGCTCTCACCTCTCGTATTTATAATTAATTCTATCACCCGTTCAGGGGTGGCATTTTCAATATCTTCTGGCACCCGTTGTCCCATAGTGAAGTAGGACATAGGCTTGCCTGTGTAAACCATCTGATTAAATATGGTGCCAAAGGTATCCACTTCATCTAATTTGGTAAATAACAAACCATCTATAGAAAGGACTTCAAACTGGCTACTGGTTTTTAAAAGGACATCCTCTTTTGCTGTAATGCTTAACACTAGATAGTTTAATACGGGCTTGGATAATTGGCGAAAATAACGGCTTAAATCTTTTATTTGAAACTCATTATATGGACTGCAACCTCCAGTATCTATTAAAATCACATCCTTATCACTAAATTTTTCAATCGCCTTCACTAATTCTTTGGGAGTCATTGCTATCTCTACTGGAAATCCTAATTCCTTGGCATAAAACTTGAGTTGTTCTCTGCCAGGTAAACGTGTATCTACCGTCACAACCCCTATCCTCTTTTGGACTTTAATCAAATTCCCTGCGATTTTCGCCAAAGTAGTTGTCTTACCTGTCCCTGTAGGTCCCACAAAAGCAGCTATTTTTTGCTCTTTGTCTGAATTTTCCAGGGGAGGTAAAACTTTAATCAAACTCACAAGAAGTTCTGAAAGGAATTCTCTTACTGTCATTTCTTCATTTATAGCCCCACTCAGAATACCCTCTCTAAAGCCTTCAATTAGTTTTAAAGCAATCTCCTCAGCCAGACCGTTGCCTTTTATCTCGCGACAGAAATTAAATATCTCTAAATCTGATTTGCCTTGGGTAGGTGTTGGTAAAAAGGCCTGAATGAGAGCTTTCAACTTTTTAATTTCTAGGTTCAAATCTTCTATATTTTTACTCAACTCTGAAGAAGCACTTACTTCAATAGTATCAACCGTTTCCTTTTTGTATATATTATTTTCTTCCTGCACGAGCCTAGGTTGTTCTGAGGATAGTGGCGTATCATCAATCGCTGCTGTTACTTCTACACTTTTATTCAAAAACCCTAGAATACCCTTATTATTTTTTATTTCTTTAACAGAAAGGATAACCGCATCTGGCCCAAGTGTCTTCTTCACCTGCTTAATCGCTTCTTGAATAGTAGGGGCTTCAAAACGTTTAACTTTCATTTTCCAACCTCACGATACCCAAAGATTTTATCTTTACATTGTTTGGTATCTCGTTATAAGAAAGAACCACCAGATTTGGCATTGTTCTTTCTGTTAGTCGCTTAAAGTGCCTTCTTACCTTGGCTGAACACAGAACAATGGGTAAAAAGCCCTGTGAAGTCAAAGAGGAAATTGCCTTATTTACCTGGGCCATAAGTTTATTAAATACCTGAGGTTCTAATACCGGATAGGCTCCCAATTCTGTTTGTTGTAAGGAATTAACAATTAACGTTTCTACCTCTTGATCAAGCATCACTACAGGCAAGGTTCCATCCTCCGATTGATATTGCTTGGCGATAAAGCGCCCTAACCTTTCACGCACATATTCTGTTAGCACTTCAGGATCCTTGGTCATGGGAGCATAATCAGCTAAGGTTTCTAAAATTGTTACCAAATCTCTGATTGGCACTTGCTCCCGGAGCAAATTCTGTAATACCTTCTGAAGCACTCCGAGACTTAAAACATTGGGAATAAGATCATCAACTACTTTAGGATGTGTCTTTCGGAGAGTATCTAAGAGAGATTGCACCTCCTGCCTGTCTAAAAGCTCATGACAATACTGCTTAATCACCTCAGTAAAATGAGTAATGAGAACTGTACCAGGATCAACTACTGTATATCCCAGCGCCCGTGCCTGTTTCACATCCTTTTCTGGTATCCATAAGGCAGGCAAACCAAATACAGGTTCTTTTGTCTGTATTCCTTCCATTTTTTCCTTTACATTCCCTGGATCAATGGCTAGTTGATATCCTACCATCAATTCTCCCTTGGCCACTTCCACTCCTTTAATCAAAAAGGCATAAGCATTAGGAGCAAGTTGTAAGTTATCTTTTATCCGAACTGGTGGCAAAATAAATCCCATTTCTTGAGCATACTTCTTTCGTAAAATCTTAATTCTCTCTAACAGGTCTCCTCCCTGACTTGCGTCTACTAAACTGATTAAACGGTAGCCTATTTCCAGGCCAATGGGATCCAAGGGAGGAATTTCTGTAATCTCCTCTTCCACAGGAGCCTCAGCCTCTTCCATTTCTTCTGCCTCAACTCTTTGCTGGGTCTGCATTAGCACATAGCCTATACCTCCGAATGCCAGTCCCAAAAGCATAAAAGGAAGATGCGGTAAACCAGGCATTAGTCCAAAACCAAAGACAATAAAGGCAGCCGTGAGCACAGCACGAGGATGAGTAAAAAGTTGTTCCGTTATATCATAACCAAGGTTGGCTTCAGAAGCTGCACGTGAGACAATGACACCTGCGGCGGTAGAAACAATAAGTGCCGGAATTTGGCTCACCAAACCATCACCAACTGTTAAAATGGTATAAGTTTTCGCAGCCTTTGCCAAAGGCATTCCCTGCTGAAGCACACCGATGATTAAACCACCGATAATATTGATTAAAGTAATAATTATGCCAGCAATAGCATCACCTCGGACAAACTTACTTGCACCATCCATGGCGCCATAGAAATCCGCCTCACGGGAAATCATTTCCCGGCGGCGTCTGGCCTCGGCTTCATCTATAAGCCCGGCATTTAAATCTGCGTCAATGCTCATTTGCTTTCCAGGCATAGCATCCAAAGTAAAACGCGCGGCTACTTCAGCGATACGTCCAGCACCTTTGGTGATAACCACAAAATTAATGACAACAAGGATAATAAAAACAATGAAACCAACAACATAATTGCCTCCGACCACAAATTGACCAAAGGAGTGAATTACTCGTCCAGCGGCAAAGGCACCTTCACTTCCATGCAATAATATCAAGCGGGTGGAAGCAATATTTAAAGACAGTCTAAACAATGTGGCCACAAGTAAAAGCGATGGGAAAACGGAAAAATCTAATGGTTTTAAGATATACATAGCCACTAAAAGCGAAACTAGAGAGAAACTGATGTTGAATGTAAGGTGAATATCCAGCAGAAAAGGAGGCACAGGAATAACCATGACCACTAAGATGGCCACAATTCCAACGGCCGCAAGGAGGTCACTGCGTTTTAAAATTGTCTGTGGTAATGTTTCTGGTGTCGCCATTATGCTGTTATTCTCCTTCCTTTAAGACGGTAGACATAAGCTAAAATTTCAGCCACAGCCTGATAAAGAGCAGGCGGAATAAAATCTTCCACTTCTACTGTTTTATAAAGGGTCTGAGCCAACCACTTATTCTCAATTATCATTATTCCGTGTTTTCTAGCAATTTGTTTAATCTTCTCAGCCAAAAAACCTGCACCTTTAGCCACCACCTTGGGTGCTGCCATCTGGCCATACTTGTATTGAAGGGCTACGGCCAAATGGGTAGGGTTGGTGATAACGACATCTGCCTTGGGGACAGCTTCTAACATTCGTCTGCGGGCTATTTCCCGTTGCATGCTTCTAATTCTGGCCTTAACCTTAGGGTCTCCTTCTCTTTCTTTATATTCTTCTTTCACTTCCTGTTTTGTCATTTTGAGATTTTCCTCATATTCATGCCGCTGATAAAAGTAGTCAAAAAAAGCCAACACGCATAATACCAGTCCGGCTTGTAAACAAATCTTAAAGGCAATTTTTGTGGTGTAACTAAACACCTGAGGGTAAGGCATTGCTGTCAACATAGATAGATGAGGAAGCTCTGCCTTAATGGTTTTGTAGATAACAAATCCAATAATGATGATCTTAAGTATAGATTTGAATAATTCTACAAAGGCATTCATAGAAATCAAACGTTTCAATCCAGCAATAGGATTGATCTTTGAAAAATCAGGCTCTAGAGGTTTGGTTGTAAAAATCCAACCTGTTTGGACATAATTCGTTAACACACCAATAATCATCAAGGATAAAAACACCGGCAATAGATTATAAGCCATTATCTTCAATACATAATGGCCCAGAAGGTTCAAATTGGTATCACTCAAAGAAAACTCTCCTGCATGAGCAAGAAATTCCCGTGTGGTCTGAGAGAGAAAGCGCTGCATATATTGCCCGTAAAAATACAATATCAGAACACCCCCTAAAATGAGGAAGGCTGAAGGTAACTCCCTGCTTTTAGCTACTTGCCCTTTCTCCCTTGCTTCTTGTCGCCGCTTCGGTGTTGCGGGCTCTGTCCTTTCGTCGTCTTTAAACCAAGGCATTAATATCCTCCCATCAACCGCAAACTAAGCAACATTTCGTGAAAGGTTTGGGTAAAAACGTGTTTAAAACACCAGGCGAAAAAGGGCATGGCCAAACCAAGCATCAAAAATCCCATCCCTATTTCTAAAGGGAATCCAACAATAAACACGTTTATCTGAGGCATAGTTCGTGCAATCAGGGCAAGACCAATATGGGTGAAAATAAGTGTGACCAATACTGGAGCAGCAATCTTAATCGCAATAACAAACATTCCTCCAGTAAGTCTTATTAACTGAGCAGCCAATTTTCCATTAAATACCCAGCCTGAAAGCGGCACTAAGGTGAAACTTTTAATCAACCCAGAAATAAGAAAATAGTGGGCGTTAAGGGTTAAAAACACCAATAAAGCCAATAGCCCCTGAAAACGGGCAATAATAGAAACCTGCGTGCTTGAGTAAGGATCAATTACATTTACAATCGCAAATCCCATCTGATAACCGATAAATTGGCCTCCTAACTGGATACCATCAAACACCAAACGGATAACAAAACCTAAAGTCATTCCCACCAACAATTCACGCAAGATTCCAAAAACCAACGTCCATAGAGTAAATTCAACTATTTGGGGTTTTAATAAAGGTAACAGAAGAAGACTCAATATCCCGGCTAGACCTACTTTTGCCTGCCAGGGTATATTCTGGCTGCCTAAGAAAGGGAAAAAGTAAATTATGGCCAAAATCCGAATAAATATAAGGAGAAACCAGGGGAAATAATATGTATATGTGTATAACACCCTCAAACTATCCACAGCCTACCTCACATATAAAGGTATTTGGGTAAAAATTTTCGTTGTAAAATCCATCATCAAACGCAACATCCAAGGAGCAAAGAAAAGCACAGCTGTTATTACCGCCAGAATTTTAGGAACAAAAGTTAATGTCATTTCCTGAATCTGCGTTACGGCTTGAAATATACTCACCAGCACTCCTGCGACCAAACCGGCAATCAGCATAGGAGCAGAAACTAAAAGGGTAATTTTTAATGTCTGCTGGGCTATACCTAATACAAACTCTGGTGTCATTTCCTATCCCCTCCTAAAACTTAAAACTCTGCAGAAGAGAACTAGCTATCAAATCCCATCCATCTACTAATACGAATAACATCAACTTGAAAGGCAAAGAAATCATAATCGGAGGCAGCATTAACATCCCCATAGAAAGTAAGACCGAGGCTACTACCATATCAATAACCAGAAACGGAATGTAGATGAAAAAACCAATTTGAAAGGCTGTCTTTAGCTCACTAATTATAAACGCTGGAATAATTACACTCGTTGGTAAATCATCTGGTGTAGCTGGAGGTGGAAGCCTCATTAATTTTACAAATAAAGCTAGGTCTTTCTCTCTTGTTTGATTCAACATAAAGGTTCGTAAAGGTTTGATTGCATTTTTATAGGCAGTTTCTAAAGCAAGTTCATGGTGTAAATAGGGTTGCAGGGCGTGCTGATTAATATCCTGCCATACGGGTGTCATGATAAAGAAGGTCAAGAAGAGAGAAAGTCCAATTAAAACTTGGTTGGGTGGCATTTGTTGTGTTCCTAATGCTTGTCTTAAAAGGGAAAAAACAATAACTATGCGAGTAAAAGAAGTAAGCATAATTAAAATAGAAGGAGCGAGTGTAAGCACAGTTAACAATAAAGTAATCTGCAAAACAGTGCTTACACCTTGGGGTTTGCTCAATAAGTTACCAGGAAAGTCCTGGGCCCAGACTATCCCACTTGCAAAAATGCTTAATCCTATTATGGGAAGAAACACTAGCTTCTTCATATTTTCCGTAGTTGTCCTATTTTTTTCTTCAAAACATTCACTGCTTTCGACATAGTATCTTCTACCTTTGTGGCTTCTTTCTGGAAATTAAGAGCGAATTCTGCTGGTTGATTCGCTCCAATTGCAGTGTCTGTATCTAACTTAGTTAAAGTAGTAATATGCTCGGGAGTAACACCTAAAACCAGTCTTTGCCCACCGATTTCAACAATGGCGATCATTTGCCGGGGAGAAAAGTGGTGCATTCCTAAAATTTTTACTGTATTATCGGCACCTTTCAGTCCCCTTTGTTTTAAGAGCATTATTTTTTTCCAACCCCAAAAACTTGTTAAAAGAATTCCTAACACCACAAAAAGGGCACTAAAACTCTTGAATAAAACCGAAGAAGGAGATTTAGGAAGGTCCTCTTCTTTTTTATTAAACCCACCTCCGACTGACAAAGTAAATTCTTTTTGATTTCTCTCTGACGGTAAAGGAGAGGTATATTTATTCAACGTCTCCCCTATCAAATTTTCAGTCTCGGTAGATAAAATTTCTTTTCTTATACTGTCTATGGAAGTAAATGTTGTATCTTCTTTCCTAACTGAGTTTTCTTCATATTTTGGAGATATATCTGGCGGGGAACTGGCTTCAGCCTCTGAAATAAGATCAGAATTACTGATGGCTAACACCAGGGCGCGGCCATAATTAGCAATCTTTACCCGCTTAAATAGTTCTTTACAGAGTTTATCAATAGGGATGTAAATAGTAACCTTTTCTGAGTTGGGTTTAACAGCAAAAAGGCCCTTGATACCCGTAATCCCTGGAAAGATCTCTATAGGTAACTTGACGCTAGTGCGGTAAAGATCCACAGAAACAAGCTCATTATAGCGGATTCTAAAATCCTTACGGCCAATGGGTTTCTTAAAGAAAAGCTTTATTCGGGCACCAGCTTTATCAGGCACAATCTTGACATCTTCAAGAAAGTTATCACTACCCGATATATTTACCTTCGTTGTATTCAAAAAATCTTGGGCTTGCACATTTAGAACCCAAAGGAAACCAACAATGATGAAAATCAATCCTGGTTTCACTAATTTCATAAAATACCCCTTTATTTTAATTGTTCTAATCTCTCAGTCTGACTGATTACAGAAGTGATTCTAATCCCATACCTATCATTCACCACCACGACTTCCCCTTTGGCAACTGGTTTTTGGTTGACAAGAATTTCCAGAGGCTCTCCCACAGGTGTGGAAAGTTCAACCACTGAACCCTCACGTAAACGCAACAACTCTCTAAGCGTCATCTTTGTCCTTCCCAATTCTACTGTTACTTGAAGGGGCACATCCAAAATCAACTCCAGATTAGGAGAAACTATCTGTTGGTCTGTAACATCTTTAAGAATCTCCTTCACTTTGTCCTTGGGTATTGACTGCTTCATTCTTTTCTACCTCCCTTAGTAAAAACGGCCTGAAAACTTCTGATATCTTCACTGCCTTATTTCCTTTAAATTGCACAGGGTATCCTTTAAACCTTGGCACTCCCTCAATTTTAATTATTACTTCTTCTGAAATTCTTTTATTTAAAGGAATAATTTGTCCCTCTTCCAATTCCATAATCTTTCTTAAAGTCATTTCTTCCTGAGAAAGTTCTACCGTAACCTCAATTTCAGCATCTAAAAGATTGTTGATAATCCTTTGCACTATATTTTTATCAACAACTTCTACTTCTTCTTTTTTCTCCAAAAATTGTTCCTTAAATGGCTCCAAGGTATAATGGGGAATAGCAAAGGCCATCGTGCTACTGAAGTCTCCGAGAGTAATCTTAACCGGTATAATGGTAAATGCATCTTCTGGAGAGAAGCCGGTCACCAGTTGTGGATTAAATTCTGAAGCCAATGAACTGATTTTCACCCCTTCTACTATTGTTCCCCAGGCCCTTTCCAAGTCCCCTAAGGCAAGGGCAATAATTTTTTTCATGATTGATTGTTCTAATGGAGCAAACGTCGTAACATTATCCTTATGGGAAATCTTGCCACTGCCCCCACACAATAAATCAATTAAGACAGAAGCAAGATCTGGATTGATAATGAAAATGAATTGACCATGGGTAGGCTCAAGTTGCAAAATTTCTAACCAACATAAACTAGGTAAGCCATCTATAAGGTCAGCGAATTTTTGACTGTCAAAAGTCAGTAGTTGCATTCTAAGCACTCTCCGCAGCCTTAAAGATAAAGAGGCCCGGAAGTTTACTAAGAAGCGATTAAAAATTACATTCAAAATAGCAAATAGCTTCGGCGTTAATCTTTTTTGAACAACAAAATCATACTTCCTTACCTTAGGAGCCTCTTTATTCCCATCATCTAAAGAGACCTGTTTTTCTGCTAAAGCTTTCTGTAAAGCCTCTATTTCCTTCTCTGAAAGCACTTGTTGCGTCAAAACCTTCCCCTCCTACTGAACTACAAATTCAGTGAATAGAACTTTTATTACTTGTCCTGAAGCAAGGAGTTCATTGAGTTTTCTTTTAATTTCTTCCCGTAAATGCATCTTACCTGTTTGGTCACAAATCTCTTTAAAACTTTTATTGCTCAGACAGAGGATGATTTGATCCCTCACTTCTGGCAACCTTTCATCCATTTCCTTACTAGCCTTCTTTGAACTCAAAATCAGGTCTATAGAAACCTTGAGATAACGCCGTCCTCCTTCATCTAAGAGATTTACGACAAAGGGTTCCAAATGGTAGGTTACATTTACAGCTACCTCCTCTGACGACTCCTTGTCTACTGATACTTTTGTTTCTTCTGAAACGGCACCCGATGGAGCCTGGGGGACAGAAACAGTAAAGAAAAATTTGAGATAAACAAACATACCTACTACCAAAACCAAGGTCAGGATCTGAAACCCAAACGTAATTAATTTAAACAAATCCCTCTTTTTTGGTGTTTCTACCTGTTGTTCTTCTTTTTCCTCTTCAGCCATTTTTTAACTCCCTAAAATAAATTTTTTCTTTTTAATAATAATTTCCACTCTCCTATTTTTAGCTCGGTCAGTAGCACTAAGAAGCCTTGCATCTCCATAAGCCATAATTACAAGCTTTCCTTCGTTTACTCCCCCTTTATCCACCAGGTAATGCAGGACTGCTGCAGCTCTTCTTCCAGATAACTCCCACTTGTTCATTTCCGTTTTATCTGCATGCCCGGCTATCTCTACATCAACCAGCATTTTATTAATAAGCAGGGCGATTTTGTCCAAAATAGGCTGAGCTGCTGGAGAAATGGTTGTGCTATTAGGGGCAAAGAGAAGATCAGCCGGTAGCCTCAAGGTCCAACCATCTTTGCGAGAAATAACTTCTAAATCTTTGGTCAGGCCAACTAAAATTTCTTTAGGTACTCCTCGTCTCAATTCTTCCATCACCCGACGGCGAGAAATTAGCTCAATCTTTCCTGTACTCCCCTCCTTTAAAATACCTATCCCTTCACCACTTATTAATGCATTACCCACACTTGTAGAAAAGGTCTTAAACTTCTGCTCATCAAAAGAGGACAAAGAAATCAGTAATACGAAAAAAGTCAATAACAATGTCACCATATCTGAATAAGTCAACATCCAACCAGAAGGGTCTAGTTTCGCCATTTTTTACCTTAAAAATTCTCTTATTTTAAAAACAAACCCACGGATACTAACTTCTTTTGCAGCTGTCCTCTTTACTGGCCGGGGTGTCCCTTTCAAAACAATCCATACCCTTCTATTTTTGGCCCGATGTGCAGGGGTATCATTAGGAAAAAGGGGACGCGTAGAACCGTATCCTACAGCCACGAATCTCTTTTTAGCTAGCCCTTTTTCATCAACAAAGTAGCGCAAAACCGACACCGCCCTTGCAATAGACAACTCCCAGTTAGAAGGAAAACGAGAGGACTTAATAGGTACCGCATCCGTGTGTCCTTCTATTACCACCTGGTTCTTGCAACTGGCTATAAGCATGGCTGCCCTATCTAAGACAGGGTAAATTCTAGGATTTAGACGAGCACTCCCAGGAGAAAAAACTAAGTCTGCATTAAGGGCCAAAACAAGTCCTCTTTTTGTCATACCTAAGCGTACTTCTCCATTTAAAAAATGGCGTTTGATAAATTGTTCTAACAGAATGATGGCCTGATGATCCACTCCTTCCAAGACAATTTCTTCTAAGGGACCAAACGTTCCTTCTACAGGGCTAACTTGTCCCCCAGCAACACCAAAACTCGTTCTAATAGAAAGGAAACCCCTCTTTACCTTTTCTTCTATAATGGTTGCCATTGTTGTCATACAGATAAAAAAGGCCAAAAGAATGGTCACCAAAGAGGAGTAGCTTACAATAAACGTATTGACCTTTTTCTCTTCTTCTATCTGTTTTTTTCTTGCCATTTTACTCTTTCTTTCTCTTAGCCAATTCTCTCAATTTGGGCTCTAGAAATACTTGCAATTTTTGTTCCACAATTCGAGGATTAAGTCCTTGAGAAATAGCAAGTATACCTTCTAAAATCATTTCCTTAATCAGACATTCATATTTACTTAATACCTGCAATTTGCCGCTGATTGGCAAAAAAATGACATTAGCTAGCACAGCACCATAAAAGGTAGTAATTAAGGCTACAGCCATCGCTGGACCAATAGAACTTGGGTCTGACATATTCTGCAGCATTTGTACTAGACCAATAAGTGTACCAATCATGCCCATGGCTGGAGCAAAAGCGCCCATCGCACTAAATACATCTGAACCCATTTTATGTCTTTCTCTCAAATAGTCTATTTCTTTTTGTAGGGTATCTTCTATTACTTTAGGTTCAAATCCGTCTACCAACATTTGCAACCCTTTTTTTAAAAAGGGATTTTCCACCTGTTCTGCCTCGGTTTCTAAGGCTAAGATACCTTCCTTTCGGGCCCTTTCGGCAAAGGAAACTAGAAGTTGAACATATTCTGTTGGAATTTCTATTTTATTTAAAAAGGCATTTTTGACCACTTTTAGTGCCCGTAGCACCTCCTTTAAAGGGAAATCTACCAATGTAGCCCCAATGGTGCCGCCAAAAACGATTAAAGCTGAAGGTATATCAATAAATAAAGTTAACTTTCCTCCTTGCAGAATAGCCATAATCATTAGTCCAAAGGCCGAAAAAATCCCCAATAGCGTCGCAATGTCCATATGCTCTACCTCAATTTCGCCATTTCTTGTGTTATTTTAGAAGCTATTTCTGGATTTACGTATCCCCAAATAGCACCTGCCTTTTTTTTATTCATCCGAAGCATAATCTGGGCTGCTATTTTGGGATCTAGGTTTTCCAGTTGTTTCCCTGCTTCTTGAGGAGGAGCAGATTCGTAAATCCCAGCCAATTTGACCCAGCGCTGTTCTTCCATCTCTTGAAGTTGAGCAAAATAATTATTTAGTTCCCTTTTAACAGCCGATAATTTCTTCAACATCTGCCCAAGCTCTGTCTTCAAAGCCTGTAACTCAGCTTCTTTCTCCTTCAATAGCGCCTCTTTTTGATTAAGCATCTGTTCTTTCTTCTTTATTTTCTGCAACAATTTATTCTCTGCCTGCGTGGGCACAGCTTGATCTTGGGCATATACACTTATCCAACCAAAGCAGATTAAACCAATAAAAATAACAATTATCCTAACCTTCTCTACGGATAAAACCATTAATCGCAACCTCGTCTAAAAGGAATTGTTCTTTTTTTATCAAAATATGTTGTTCATTCTGCCACCATTTCTCCTTAAGTTTTTCTATAATTCTCCTTTCTTTAGCCGTTTCTATAAGCTGCTTCTGTTTTATCTCATGTTGAATCTGGATGGCCTTCAATTCTTCTTCAGCCTTCTCAATCCTTCTCTCTAAGACAGTTATATAATGAAAACACGCTACTACATCCCACACCACTTTGGCATCTTTTTGGCGCTTCCGGAGTGACTTTAGCAAATTTTCTTTTTCCACTTTCAAAGAATGAATTTGTGCCTTTTGACGTTGAAGTTGAGCCTCAATGGCAGCCAAATCCTTGGCTAGCTTTTCTTCCTGCTTACGTCTATATTCCAATACGCTCTCCAGTTTAAATGTTTTCATGGAAAATCTCCTTTAATTGAGTCAAACTTTTTTCAAGGGAAACTTCCCTATCAATATCTTGCTTTAAGTAAGCCTTTATTTTGTCTATAAGATGCAAGGCTTGATCGATATGGGGATTGCTGCCTTTTACATAAGCCCCGATATTGATCAGGTCTTCAGCAGATTTATATGTAGCCAAAGTGTCTCTAAACCGATTGGCCAAATATAAATGCTCTTTGTCGGTAACGTCTACCATCACCCGGCTTATACTGCTTAACACATCAATCGGAGGATATTGATTTTGTCTGGCCAATTCTCTGGAGAGCACAATATGACCATCCAAGATAGCCCGGGAGGCATCAGCAATAGGATCATTCATATCATCTGCCTCCACAAGCACGGTGTAAAGGGCTGTGATACTCCCTTTCTCCCAACTGCCAGCCCTCTCTAAAAGTTTAGGTAAAACTGCAAAAACTGAGGGGGTATAGCCTTTCGTTGTTGGCGGTTCTCCAGCCGAAAGACCTAGTTCACGTTGAGCCATAGCAAAACGGGTTAAAGAGTCCATAATCAAAAGCACATCCTTACCCTGATCCCGGAAAAACTCGGCAATGGCCGTGGCAACAAAGGCACCACGCATACGTAAAAGCGGAGGCTGGTCAGAAGTGGCAACGATTAAAACTGTTTTATCTAAAGCATCCTTTATGTGTTTTTCTACAAAATCTCTAACCTCTCTACCTCTCTCCCCAATCAAAGCAATAACCTTTACATCTGCCTTCGCATACTTCACCATCATCCCAAGTAGGGTAGTCTTTCCCACTCCACTACCAGCAAATATCCCTACCCTTTGTCCTTTCCCCAAGGTAAGTAATCCATTTATAGCCCTTATTCCCACGTCCATAGGAGCGCTAATCCGAGTTCTAGTTAGAGGATTGGAGGGAGTAGCATAAAGGTAATACTCTTCTGTTAAAGGAATTGGGCCTTTATCATCTAAAGGTTCTCCTAGCGCATTTATAATCCTGCCTAATAATTTCTCACTTACTCTTACTGTCGCGCGCTTCTCTAAGTGTAAAATTTCACTTCCCGGCAAAACTCCATGCATTTCCCCAAAAGGCATTAAAAGCAAAGAGTTTTCCTTAAAACCTATCACCTCAGCCTCTATTTTCTGATTGTTGGCCACAATCTCACAAATATCACCCACAGCAGCCTTGATTCCTGCTCCCTCAACTACCAGGCCTACAACCTTAGTCACCTTCCCTTTCACCAAAATAGGTTCACAATTTGTTAATATCTTGTAATATTTATCTAAATGAATACTCTCCATCATTTGTCTATAACCTTCAGAAAGGACTGTTTAAGATTGTCCCACTGTGTATCCAGTCTTGCGTCTATTTGACTAAATTTGGTTTCTACCAAACACCCACCCCTTCCAATTTCCTTATCTTCCACAATATGGATATCTTTACCTCCATTTAATTCATTCAGAAAATCAGGTTTTACTTGCATAATAAAATCATAATCTTCAGGACTAACTTTAATAACCACTTCATCTGTATCGGTTAATTTATTAAGGGCTTCTCGGATATTTCCCAGAATAGCTTCCTTATTTGTCATTATCTCTTGCTTAACAATCTTCCTGGCGATAGCCAAAGCAAATTCTAAAATTTCTTTTTCCATCCTCTGTAAAAGTCGTTCCCTAAAGTTAGCCAATTCTTCTAATATTTTTTGTAAGTCACTTAAAAAAACCTCAGCTTCTTTGACTGTCTGAAGGAAACCTTCTTCTTTGCCTTTTTTAAACCCTTCCTCCCGGCCTTGTTGAAATCCCTTTTCATAGGCTTCTTTTTCTATTTTTTTTATCTCCTTAGGAGTATTACCCACAATTTGTTCCAGTTCTCCATTTTTATATACTTCTCTTTCCTCCCCAGACTGAGCAGGCGTAAAAAGTGGTCTCGGCTTGCTTTCTCCTAAAGGCTGCGTAAATCCCGAGGCTTCAGGAAATTCAAATTTCTTTACATTAGACAAAGGCATCTTCCTCTCCACCCCTTTGCAAAATAATTTTTCCTTCTTCTTCCAGCTTTTTGGCTACATCTACTATTCGTTGTTGAGCTGCTTCCACATCCCTCAAACGCACTGGACCTGTTGCTTCCATATCATCTAAAATCATTTCCCGGGCCCGGTGGGACATATTCCTTAAAAATAAATCTTTCAGTTGATCACTAGCTGCCTTTAAAGCCAAAACAAGGTCACGGGTATCAATTTCTCGCAGTAAGGTTTGGACACTCCGATCATTTAAGGTGGCTAAATCGTCAAAGGTAAACAGCTGATTTTCCACCTTAGTTGCTAATTCTGGGTCTATCTCTTGCAAATCGGCCAGCATTATCTCTACAGTATTCTTATCAAGTTTTTTCACAATCTCTAAAACTTTGTTTAAACCACCTCTGCGTTTGGTTTCTGTAATAGTCGAACTGGCAATTTTGCTCTTTAAAGTTTCCTGGATTTCTTCCACCACTTCTGGCGGTATATTCTCCATGTGAGAAATTCGGTAAATGACCTCGGCCCTAAGTTCAGGGGGTAATTCTACAATTACCTCTCTCGCCTTATCTGTATCTAAACAGGAGAGGATTAGGGCAATAATTTGAGGATGCTCATCCTGAATTAAAGTGGCCAGCATCTTACTATCTAACTGTTTGGTTAGCAAAACATTGGAACGTTCTTCTTCGCTCAAAGAGATACTTCGTAAAACCTGAAAGAGCTCTTCGGTTCTCTTTTCTCCCAATGCTTTTCTAAGAAGCTGCTGCACATACTGACCACCTTTTCCAACTAAACCTATCTCTTGAATCTTCTCTCTAGCTTCTTTCAATACTTGCCTCATCTCTTCTGTAGAAACTGTATCCAAACCTGTCATGCACTGTGTAATCCTTTTTATTTGGTCATCATCTAAATTCCTTAATACCTGAGCTGCCGTATCTTCGTCTAAACTAAGAAGCAAAATGGATGCCTTTTGCAGACCTGTAAGCCGTCTAATCATTTCTCTCTACTCTCCTTTAACCAATTTTGAGCTACTTGGGCAATTCGTGCAGGCTCTTTTTGGGCTATGCGCCTCAATTCCTCACGTAGCATCTCTATATCTTCGGTCTTAGGCAAAGCCCCCATTTTTGCCTCTAACTCCCTTAAGGGCTGAGGTAACTCTTGAGATGAAGGCAGTCCTTGCACCGGTTTCAATAAATTCTTCAATAAGCGAGACAAAACAAAAACTAAGACAAGTAAAACTAACCCCTTAAAAGCAAAAACAATCACTCGGTACCACAGGCGTTGTTTTTCTAATTTTGCGGCTGTGTCTTCCATTTGAAGTTCTTCTTTCACAAAACTTTGATCAAAGGGCACATTAACTACCTCTATCTGGTCACCTCTTGCTTTGGAAAAACCAACCGCCTTCTCTACAATCGCCTTCAGTTTGGCCATTTCCTCTTCTGATCTGGGGATATATTTATCGCCTTTATGAATTCCATCTACCAATACGGCTACAGAAATCCTCTTTATCTTTCCCATCGGGTCTGTAATATGTTGAACAGTTTTACTAATTTCATAGTTAATCACTTTATTTATCTTCTTTTGTTGGTATGGTGATGTATTAACTGTATTCTGAGCTTGTTTCTGAGTTTGAGGCAAATTGGAAAAAACACCCGGAACGCCTATTGGTGTGGTTTCGCTACCAATGGCATTTTCTTCACTTTGTTGCTCACTCCGCACCACCACCTGATCTGGATCATAAAGCTCTTGGGTCTTTTCAATCTGCGAAAAATCCATTTCAACAGACACTTTAGCAATTGCCTTTCCCGGTCCCACTGCTCTTTCTAAAAGTTCTCTCACCTTTTGTTCTAATTGGGTTTCCAGCTGATGCTGAATCTTTAACTTCTCTCCCACCCACTCTCCAGAAGCAACTCCTTTTTTCCCTCCGGCGAGCATGTGTCCATTGGTATCTACCACCACTACATCTTCAGGATGTAGCTCAGGCACACTAGAGGCAACCAAATAGGTAATGGCTCGGATTTGAGACTCAGGCAGAATTTGATTGGGATTTAATTTAAGTAATACAGAAGCCGATGGTTTTTTTGCTTCTTCAGTAAACAGAGACTCTTTGGGCATTACAATATGCACCCGAGCCCACTTGATTTCAGTAAGACTGGAAATGGTTCTGGCAAGCTCTCCTTGAAGGGCACGTTGGTAATTTAACTTCTGAACAAAGTCTGTAATCCCTAAGGTATTGCGGTCAAATATCTCAAATCCAATCTGACCCCCCTTTGGTAAGCCTTCACTGGCTAACTGTAAGCGTGTTTCGTATACTTTATCCTGGGGAACGTAGATATCTCTTCCACCATTTTTTAATTGATAAGAAACATGTATTTCTTTGAGTTTATTGATAACAGCTCCAGCATCTTCAGGATTCAAATTGCCATATAGCAATTGATACCGTGGGGCATGTAACCAGAGTAAACTTACAACCACACTGCTTAAAAACAGGATAAGAATAATACCTAATGCTATTTTTTGGCCAAGGGAAAGGTTCTTTATTTTATTACCAACCAAACCTAACTGTTTCAAATCCATGGCTTATACCTGCATCCTCATGATTTCTTGGTAAGCTTCCACCAATTTGTTTTTTATCTGTATCGTCAATTGCAAGGACAATTCGGCTTTTTCTAAAGCAATCATTACTTGATGCACATCTGGCACCTCGCCGGCAATAAACTTATTTATGGTTTCATCTGCTATCTTTTGCTGTGCATCTACCTCTTTAATGTAATTCTTTAATAACTCCCCAAAAGACTGATAAGAGTCTGCAGAACCTGTTTTTTTTATCTCACCGGTTAAACTTGCCGGAGTGAGTTCTATCTTGTCTATCATCTCTCTCCTCCATTTAACGATGCTGGCATAAAAAGGCTAATATATCTTTTATTCTTTTTTCCCCAAGAAAGATTGTCCAAAGAAAATCTAACCAAAGCCTGCCAAAATGTATCTTGTTTCTTAATCTTTTGATAAGTTGAAGCTGCCTTTGCTATTAAATCTAGGTGCTTATAACAATCACCTATTCGATATAAAACAAAGTTGATTTCGTCTTGGTCAACAACGTAAAATAAGGCCTGATTGAAGTTTTCTAGTGCCTCTTCAAAATTTTGTTTATGATAATAGCAATCTCCAAGCAAAATATGCGTTCTTTTTGCCAGATTTTTATCTACATGACCTGTACTGTTTTTTTCAAACATAACTTTCTTAAGGAAAGAAATTGCATTATCCCAAGCCTTTGTGTGGGCATAACAGTCAGCAATTTTTACATACAACAAACAAGATGCTGCAGGGTGACACTGATCTAGGAAACCAAGATAGTAAACTAACGCCTTGGAGAATTTTTTTTCTTTATAGCAAGTTTCTGCCAGTAACTGAGAGATTTCACACCTCTGCCCAGCATCACTAGAGGTCTGTAAGTAACCCTCCAGTAAGTGTTCGGCATCGGGATAGGAACCCACAAGGTAATAAAGCTGGGCAATTTTTAATACATTCTCTGGATCTAAAGGAAGACTCTGATAGGTATTCAATGCCTCTTCATATAAACCCACCTGGTAATAAGCATTCGCTATTTTACTTAACAACACTTCGCCCTTATGTTTTAAATAATCTGCGTTTTGCAAAAAAATCTTTAGAATAGCTAGATATTGCTGAGATTTGTAAAGTTGATCAATCCACAACAATACAGTTTCTTCCAGTAAATTTAAACAGTGTTCCCTTAATTTACCACTAGGGAAAAGGGTAAGGTACTCTTTTAAAACCTTGATAGTTTCACCAAACTTATTCTGTTTAAAGAGCAATTCAGCCATCCGGAAATGAGCCAACTCTGCCAGCTCAGGTAATGATGATTTCGCTAATTCTTGATAAGTATCCCAGGGATGCCGATAAGCTTCATAATAAGATACCAGAGGGACTTTTAATCCAGGTTTTTCTATTCCCAAATCAGCCATCCTAAATTTACTGATTAAGGCCTCATTGGTCTCTGGATATAAACGGATGACTTTACCATAAATCTTCAGTGCCTTTTGGTATTCTTCCATCTTTAAACACGTATCTCCTGCTTTTATTAAGGCCTTGGGAGCAAAAGCGGCTTGAGGATAAAGAGATGCTATTTCTAAATAGGCTCGGACGGCTTTGATATATTCCCTGTTATTTAAAAACATTTCAGCTACATTAAAGTAAGTTATGGGATGGCTTCTTAAATACACGTAGGGGGAAACCCTTTTCTTAAAGGCTTCTTGATAAAAATTACGTGCAGCTATATAGTTGCTTAAAGCTGTATAGGCATCACCTAAAGCAAAACATATCTTTATGTAAAGATGAGCATCTTTACAATTTTCCAGGGCCTTTCCCAAAAGACCAATTGCCTTTTCGAGCTCCCTAAACTCATAGGCTATTAATCCGCGCTCGTAGTAAAATTCATTGATATATTTATTCCCTGGATAACCTTTAATACCCTTCTGAAAAACTCTATCTGCCTCAGTAAGACTGCCCAATTTTTTGTAAGCCCGCCCTAGAAACAATGTTGCTTTGGGGGCTTCTGAATAAAGAGGATAACTTTGGAGGGCCTGTTGATAGGTTTTTATTGCCTTTTCATATTCATCTAGATAATAATAGCAATCCCCTAAGAGGAAAATGGCTCTCTTAACAAGTGGATTATAAGAATATTTCTTTAAAAAGGCCTTTAATTTTAAGCTAGCTTCTTTGTAATTACCACTTTGAAAGGCTTGGAGAGCCTCTTTAAAAAGTTCGGGAACAGGTTTCGCCTCAGTTCCTAAAGTCACATGAGGATAAAAGGCTACTATGTGAATCATTAAGCTTCCCAAAATGAACATCCGTTTAAAACCTAAACACAGCCCACGCCTCTCCATCACGTCTAACCTCCAGAGCAAGTTATATGCCAATACGTAACCTCTGTATAATTGAATACTTTTAAAAAAGGGAACTGTGTTCAAGGGTTTTCAATGTGCCGTAAAAGCACAAATAAAATCGTAAAGGGCAAAAAATGGCAAAAAGAGCCCCATTAAGGGCTAAATAAATTGTGCTTTTATGTCACAAAATGAGGAACTTAAAAAAGCAAAATTGCAGAAGTATCTCAAAGCGTAAAGGCGTTGCCTTGATTTTGCAATTATGTTAAGGAAAGAATATCACATTCAGTGAGGGAAAAAGTGGAGCAGTTTGCTAACCGCATTCTAAGGGCAATGATACTTGACACTAGTCTTTATGAAGAAGTAGAGGCCGATAAGGAAGCCCTAGGACAGGCTTTAGGCGTGGTTATCCTCTCCAGTCTGGCAGCAGGTTTAGGTAGCCCCACGCAGGGAATAGGTATTTTAGTAGCAGGCGTGATTTTGGCCTTAACAAGCTGGTTTATCTGGGCCTATTTAACTTACTGGATTGGGACAAAAATTCTTCCCGAGTCTCAGACTCGCTCTGATCCCAAAGAGCTTCTGCGGGTATTGGGATTTGCCAGCGCTCCTGGTCTTATCCGCATATTGGGTATTTTCCCTGGCATAAGAATACCGGTCTTCATTGCTGCTACTATTGGGATGATTATAGCAATGATTATTGCTATCAAGCAGGCCCTTGATTATACCAGCACGAGGAGAGCCGTGGCTGTATGTTTTATTGCCTGGTTTATTCAAGTTATAATATTTGCCTTCATTTTTATCCTTATGGGTTATCCCAAAAAGGTTTGATTAATCTTAAATTTCAATTCATCTAGTCAATATGAATCCAGTTAATTGTTAGGAGTAGAAAAAACCAGAAGCTAGGAATTTGGTATAGCAGTCAAGTGATTAAGTGTAATCTACTTAACCACTCACTGTTTTGCCACAACTATTAATCACCATTTTGACATTTGTCAGTGCAATATTGTTTTACCTCAGAAGCTTATATGGCAGACAATGCAAATTACACTTGTGAATAAAAAAAGAATTAAACTGGCCATCAGGAAACTTCACAAGACGCCCCTTTCCAAATTGGTGGAAAGAAAGCTGTCTGTACTTTGGATGTCAAACAGGTAATTACCATCTATGGGCCACGTCGCAACATAGCCACGCTCCATTCTTCATCATAGTAGTGGTCACAAAATTTTAACCCATGTTGAGTAAATATCTCAATTACTACCTCATCATCCGGTACCACCATTCCTCCCAGGACAAGCCTACCACCAGGTAAAAGCCGTTCTACAAAAAACTCTGCCATTTGCTTTAGAAGTATCCCATAAAGATTGGCGAAAATAAGATCAAATTTACCTTCTATTTCTGTTACCGAGCATGGTAAAACTCGAATTTTATCTCCCAGTTGATTTAAACGGACGTTTTCTTTGGCCTCAGCAGCTGCCTCTGGATCTATTTCAACGGCGATGATATTTTCCGCGCCCAAACGGGCTGCGGCGATAGATAGAATTCCTGTCCCGGCACCAGCATCTAATATCTTCTTAGGCTTATTAAGCTCAAATTTCCCCTGATAGATATCTTGTAAAGCCTGGAGGGAATAAATAGTGCAGGGATGTTTACCTGTGCCAAAGGCCCTTCCTTTTTTAAGAAGAACAGGAAGACCAAAAGGAAGAACTTCAGAAGCAGGTGCAGGAGTAATGATGAAGTCCTGCATTTGGGAATTTTCTATCCTTTCTACCGTTACAGCCGGACAATTTACCCGATGGTGTTTAGCTAAAGTTTGTAAAAAAGCGATTATTTTGGGAGAAAAGTCATTACAGGATGCAGACAATATATAAACTGAAAGCACAAACTTCCGCCCTATCCTCTTTACCTTTAGCCCCTTTACCTGCGACCAGAGAAACTCATAAGTCGCCTCTAGCAAAGGTAAAGGAAGGTCAATATTAATTTGGAGGTATTTTTGAACATTTTCAGACATCCGCATATACCCTTTCTACTTTATCCAACATGGCTTCAAAGGAGTAATACTTTTCCACCAGCCTTCTTCCATTTTCTCCTAGTTTTTTAGACAAAACTGGATTTTTAAAAAGATTAATTACTGCCTGCGCAATGGCTTGGGAATCACAGGGGGGTATTAAAATTCCCGTGTAGTGATCTTGAATGACTTCTGGGATACCACCCACATTGGTAGTAACAATCGGCTTCTGCATAGCTAATGCCTGTAGAATAGTTTGTGGCACTCCTTCATGTCCAGTTGAAGGATGAACTATTATATTTAGAGATGCCAAAATTTCCGGAACATCTTTTCTGTAACCCAACATAAAAACTTTATTTTCCAATCCCATTTGTTCTATCTGCCGCCAGATGTTTTCCTTTTGGGGTCCATCACCCACAATGTAAAATTTTGCCTTTGGTATTTGCTTTAAAATTTCTGGGACGGCAGAAATAAAGTATTTATGACCTTTCCAACTTCGCAGGACAGACACCATACCAATTAAGAAACTGCCTTTATTTAACACAGGCTGCACCTTTTTAGGGTCAAATCTCTCCAAATCAACGCCTGTAGGAATGGAAATGATTTTATCAGGATTAAATCGGTTGTATTTTATCATTTTTTCTCTAATGGCCTCCCCTGTAGTAATAACAGCATCAGGCAGTATATTATAAATAAGCCGGCTCAAAGGATTTTTGCCAATAGGGGTAGATAGATGTCTAGTGCGGATAAGTCTAAATTTGGGGTAAACCATTTTAACTATCCC
>JAGHCL010000062.1 GCA_021160485.1 Candidatus Desulfofervidaceae bacterium | reverse complement strand
GCCTTGACCGCATGAGCGAGCGGAGGCGCTATAATTATAATTGGGCTTGAAGAAAAAAGGTCTCCACATATTTATTATAATTATAGAATGCTTAAGGCATTTTTTATGGGCCAATCGCGGATTTTGGACTCTTGGACATGCTTGACAATTAAAAGGGCTGTGCTATTGTTTTTGGTCATTGAAGACTAAAAAGAGGTAATAAAAATGGAAGGACAACCCGATTATAAATCCACTTTAAATCTTCCCAAAACAGATTTCCCGATGAAGGCCAATTTAGCTCAACTTGAACCCAGACTTTTACAACAATGGGAAGAGAAAAAGCTCTATGAAAAAATGCGTAAAGTCTTTAAAGACCGGCCACTTTTTATTTTACATGACGGGCCACCCTATGCCAACGGTCATATCCATATGGGCACGGCTCTAAATAAAGTTCTAAAAGATTTTATTATTAAATCAAGGCAAATGATGGGCTTCAATTGCCCTTATATTCCTGGATGGGATTGCCACGGTTTGCCTATTGAACACAAAGTTGACCAAGAATTAGGTGATAAAAAGAAGGAAATGAGTCCCTTAGAAATCAGACAACGTTGTCGTGCTTATGCTGAGAAATATATGTCTATCCAGAGAGAAGAATTCAAACGCCTGGGGGTATTAGGAAAGTGGGAAAAACCATATTTGACAATGGATTATAAGTATCAAGCTACTATTGTCAGAGAATTCGGCAAATTTTTGTTGAAAGGAAATGTTTATCGCCGTAAAAAACCAGTTTATTGGTGCCCTCACTGTCAGACAGCCCTGGCTGAAGCCGAAGTAGAATATAAGGATGAAAAAAGTCCTTCTATTTTTGTTAAATTTCGTCTTATTTCCGATATTACCAACCAATACACCGAGTTAAAAGATAAAATTATCTTTCTGGTCATCTGGACTACTACCCCTTGGACTCTGCCTGCCAATTTAGCAATTGCCCTCAACCCAGAAGCTGATTATGTCGCTGTAGAGGTAGAAAGTGGAGAAGTTTTAATCCTGGCTGAACGTTTAGTCCCCTTGTGTATGGCTGATTTTGGCATAAATAATTTTGAAATATTGGCCAAGATAACTCCACAGGCGCTAGAATTAAAAGAATGTCAACATCCCTTTATCAACCGCAAGTCTCTCATTATTCTGGCTGATTACGTTACTTTAGATACGGGCTCCGGGTGTGTCCATATCGCACCCGGACATGGGCAAGAAGACTATGAAAGTAGCCTTAAATATAACCTGGATGTTTATGCCCCGGTGAACGCCGAAGGAAGATTCACAGAAGATGTGCCTTTTTTTGCTGGAGAGTTTGTATTTGCTGCCAATAAGGCAATTATTGAAAAGTTAAAGGAAGTAAGTGCGCTTTTGCACGAAGGAGAAATTAGCCATAGCTATCCTCATTGTTGGCGTTGTAAAAAACCTGTAATTTTTCGAGCCACTAAACAGTGGTTCATCTCAGTAGAAAACAATGATCTGCGTAAAAAGGCCCTAGAGGCAATTGAAGAGGTAACCTGGATTCCAAACTGGGGCAAGAATCGCATTCGCTCTATGGTGGAAGCAAGACCTGATTGGTGCATCTCGCGGCAACGAGTGTGGGGTGTTCCCATTACAGTGTTTTATTGCAAAAATTGTGGGGAAATCCTAAAAGACGCAAGTATAATTGAACATATTGCCCAGATTGTGGAAAGAGAAGGAGTAGATGCCTGGTTTAAGTATGAAGCCAAAGAACTACTCCCGACAGGTGTAAAATGTCCCGCTTGTGGCAAGGCTGAGTTTAAAAAGGAGATGGATATTCTGGATGTTTGGTTTGATTCCGGGGTAAGTCATATTGCAGTGTTGGAAAAACATCCCTATTGGGAAGATTTACGCTGGCCGGCTGATTTGTATTTGGAAGGCAGTGACCAACATAGAGGATGGTTTCAATCGTCTCTGCTAACCGCCATTGGCACAAGAGGAAAACCTCCTTATAAGTCTGTTTTAACTCATGGGTTTGTGGTAGATGGCGAAGGTAAGAAGATGTCTAAATCTCTGGGCAATGTAATTTACCCTGAAGAGGTTATCAAAAAATATGGGGCTGAAATCCTACGAATGTGGGTAGCAGCTTCTGACTATCAAGATGACATTCGCCTTTCACAGGATATTTTAAAACAGCTAGTAGAAGCTTACCGTAGGATTCGGAATACAGCCCGTTTTTTATTGGGTAATTTGAATGACTTCAATCCAGAAACCAATTTCATTCCTTATGCAAACCGACTGGAGTTAGATAGATGGATTTTACACCGCTTACAGCAGCTTATTAGCCGCCTCCGCAAGGCATATGAAAATTATCAATTTCACCTCATTTATCATGGACTCCACGCCTTCTGTGTAAACGACCTAAGCGCCTTTTATCTGGATGTGTTAAAAGACAGACTTTATACTTATTTACCTGATTCACAGGAAAGACGCTCTGCTCAAAGCACCTTATGGGAAATTCTGGAGGTCCTGGTGCGACTCATGGCACCAGTATTGGCCTTTACTGCAGAGGAGATTTGGCAATATTTGGCCCGATTATCCTCTCGTAAAGAAAGTGTATTTCTAAGCACTTTCCCAGAAGTAAAACCAGAATACCAAGACAAAGCCTTAGTTGACCGCTGGGAAAAACTGCTTGCCATTAGGCGTGAAGTAACAAAAGCCCTGGAACAGGCTCGCCGTAATAAACAAATTGGTCATTCTCTGGATGCCGAAGTCTTAATTTCAGCTCCTCAAGCTTTAGAAAAACTATTGAAAGAGTATGAGAGTGAGCTGGCAACGATCTTTATTGTCTCTCATGTAGATATTGTTAAAGATCTGCCAGAAGAAGCATTAGAAAGTGATGAAGTTGATGGTTTGAAGGTATTGGTCAGACCCTATCCTTATCCTAAATGTGAGAGATGTTGGCAGAGAAAACCCAGTGTGGGTAAAGACGAGGCGCATCCACAGCTATGTGCCCGCTGTGCCAATGTCATTCGGACCTTACAGCAAGGTTAAGTAGAAGTAAATGAAAAAAAATAAATATATAACCTTTATTATT
>JAGHCL010000113.1 GCA_021160485.1 Candidatus Desulfofervidaceae bacterium | reverse complement strand
TTATGTTTTAACTGCCACCAGGAAATAAAAAAACAGCTTTTGAGCTCGTCCTATAAATACAAATACAAGCATCCTGAAGTAAAAGATAAAAACTGTTTGGCTTGCCATCAAACGCACAACAGTAATAACCTGCTCTTTTTAAAGAAAGGCAATATTGACACTTGCCTGGCGTGTCATGGCAAACATATTAAATTCAGTCATCCTATGGGAAAGCAAACTTTAGATCCAAGAAACAAGCAACCTGTTAATTGTGTTACCTGCCATAATCCCATGGGGACCCAAAATAAATTTAACACTATCTTTGATTATAACAAAGAACTCTGTGTGCAATGTCATCGGATTGAAACTTAAGGGGAGGTAAAAGTGAGAAGACTATATTATTTATCAATATCAATTATCTTACTAAGCGGATGGTTATTTGTCGGCAATGCAAGTGCGGTTATAAAAGGAAAACTCACCGCAGTAATTTATGGACAAGAAGAGGCATTTAACCACCCCCAGTCTGTATTCTTTGACGAGCAGAAAAGAAGGCTATATGTAGTTGACACTGGCAATAACCGTCTTGTTTCTTTTGATAAAAATTACAAATATCTAGCGGATTTTACCGCCGGAGGCCGCTTGAAGTTACCTATAGCCATGGTCAGGGATAAAGGAAATAGAATTATTGTGGCCTGCGCAGGAGAAAAAAATGTCTTGGTTATTTATTTAAAAGAAAAACAGATAAAACCCCTTGATTTCAAAACATTTTCAGCTGATGTGAGTCCTTACCGTTTGATCTTATGGAAAAATTTCCTTTATGTGCTGGACAGGGCACATAAACAGATATTTATCTTTAAGTTAAAAGATAACGAGTATACTTTAGAAGGTCGGATAAGAGAGCAGAAAACATTAGGTTTTAATGACATAAAACAAGATGCTAATTATATATATGTCTTGGATACTCTACTCAAAACAGTCTTCATCTATACCCACGATGGGAATTTTGTCCGTAGGATTGAACTGAAGGATGTCATTTTCCCTGTCAGCATTGCTATAAATGCAAGGGGTTTTCTTTATGTTTTAGATAAACAACAGTGTAAAATCATTATCTTTAATAGGTCCGGAAATAAAATTGGTGAAATTGGCAGACCTGGCTGGAAAGAAGGAGCATTTTACCATCCTCAATATTTGCTTTTAAACCAAAAAGGTGACATTTACGTAGTTGATACAGGTAATGGTCGTGTGCAGGTATTTCAATTGAAGTAATTCAACTCTCTGCTGCTCAATGCAAACAGTCATAAAGCTCAGCCATGTAACTTTGTTTAGAGAAAGTAAGATCATTTTAAACAATATTTCTTGGACAGTTCAAAAAGGGGAACAATGGGCCATTGTTGGTGCTAACGGAGCAGGCAAATCTTCTCTTTTACATATAATTTCTGGATATCTTTGGCCAAGTAAAGGGAAGGTAGAAGTAGTAGGACAGACTTATGGCCGCTGTGACCTGCGGATTTTAAGACAAAAAATTGGCTGGCTTACATATAATTTGGCCCACGAAATTTCTCCAGGGCAAAAGGCAATTGAAACAGTCATTAGTGGTAAATATGCAAGTATTGGACTGTGGACTGTCCCTGAAGAAAATGACTATACAACTGCCTATCAACTAATGCAAATCATAGGTTGCAACCACCTGGAGGCAACTCCCTTTGGGAAGCTTTCTCAAGGAGAAAAACAAAAAGTGCTTATTTGTCGGGCCCTAATGGCGCAACCCGCCTTGCTTCTTCTAGATGAACCACTGGCAGGTTTAGATTTGACTTCTCGGGAAAAGGTATTGGCTAACTTGAATAACATCCTTCAATTATCTCATCCACCCACTTTAATTCTGGTCACCCACCATATTGAAGAAATAATTCCTTTGTTTACCCATGTCTTACTATTAAAAAATGGAGAAATCCTAGCCGCTGGCCCCAAAAAAGATGTTTTAACTGATCCGCTTCTCAGTCAAACCTTTGGACTTAAAGTCCACATTCAGCAACGATTTGGGCGTTTCTGGATAGAAGTAGAAGGCCTGGAAGGGCAGGATTTTTTGCCCTTCCAAAGCTAATTATTACCTTTACTGCACAAAATCAAGCCAACGATGGTATTTTTCTACCTTTCCGCGAACAACGTCAAAATACAAGGTCTGCAATTTTTGTGTAACTGGCCCAGGCTTCCCTTCTCCAATCTGTCTATCGTCCACTTCACGGATTGGAGTCAGCTCAGCCGCAGTGCCACAGAAAAAGGCTTCATCGGCAATATACACCTCATCTCGGGTAAACCGTTCTTCTTTAACGACATACCCCAAGTCCCTGGCCAGAGTAATGAGAGAGTTTCTGGTAATACCTGGTAAGACTGAAGTCAAAGGAGGTGTTTTTATCTCCCCATCTCTCACAATAAAGATATTTTCTCCTGTGGCCTCACACACATAACCTTCTGTGTCAAGCATAATGGCTTCATCATAGCCTGCTTTTAACACTTCCAGCTTCGCCAGAATGGAATTAACGTAATTGCCTACCGTTTTTGTCTTAGTCATCATAACATTGACATGGTGCCTGGTGAAAGAAGATACCTTCACTCTGATTCCTCGTTTTAACCCCCCTTCACCTAAATAAGCCCCCCATCGCCAAGTAACAATGGCGACCTGAATAGGATTATTTTGGGGATGCAATCCCATAGCTCCATCACCAATAAATACAATAGGACGAATATATGCTTCCTTCTGTTCATTGGCCTTTAAGGTCTCCATGATTGCTTGATAAATCTCTTCCTGACTAAAGGGAATCTCAAGCATCATCGCACGGGCAGAATCAAATAGCCGCCGCACGTGTTCCTTGAGCCTAAAAACAGCCGAACGACCATCTATACATGCATAACAGCGAATTCCCTCAAATACACCCAAACCATAATGCAAAGTGTGTGTCAAAACATGAACTTTTGCCTCATCCCAATTAATTAATTTGCCATTCATCCAGATGTATTTTGCCTTTTCAACCATTCGGACCTCCTATTTCAATTTTTTTATTTTCTCCTTGTATGGAGGGGTAATAATTCCTTTTTCCGTAATAATTCCCGTAATATATTCTGCTGGCGTAACATCAAAGGCATAATATAACGCATTCACTCCTTCTGGGCAAATTCTTTTTTTACCAATAAAAATAACCTCTTTACCCCGGCGTTCTTCTACAGGAATGTAGCAACCATCAGAAATATTTACATCAAAAGTAGAAAAAGGGGCAGCGACATAAAAGGGAATACCGTGGTTTTTGGCCAACACTGCCAGGGTATAAGTCCCAATCTTGTTAGCAGTATCTCCATTGGCAGCAATTCTATCTGCTCCAACAATAATTAAATCAACTTTCCCTTGTGCCATCAGATAACCAGCAATGCTATCAGTAATAACAGTTACAGGAATGCCTTCTTGCTGCAATTCCCAAGCTGTAAGTCTTGCTCCTTGGAGATAAGGACGAGTTTCATCAGCAATGACCTGGAATCTCATTCCCTCTTCCCAGGCGGCTCTGATAACTCCCAGGGCTGTGCCATACCCACCTGTAGCTAGGGCACCAGCATTGCAATGGGTAAGAACAGTCATGCCCATCTTGATTAAATTTTTACCATGATATCCAATCTGTCTATTGGTAGCAACGTCTTCCTCTAAGATTATCTGGGCTTCTTTGGCCAAAATCTGCTTCAATTCAGATAAAGATTTCTTTTTATGGCGCAAGAAGACCTTTTTCATTCGCTCTATGGCCCAGAAAAGATTGCGGGCTGTGGGTCTAGTTTGGATAATAGTTTGACAGATTTTATCAAAATTGCCTTCTAAGTTCCGATTAGATTTTAAATTATACACACCTAAAGCCACACCCATGGCTGCTGCAATACCAATAGCTGGTGCTCCTCGAATGGCCATATTTTTAATCGCCCGTGCTACCTGTTGATAACGAGTGCACTTTAAATAGACTCTTTTCCAAGGTAAGAGACGTTGATCCAAAATCATCACAGCACCTTTTGCCCACCAAATAGGCCTTACTTGCACTTCAAACCTCCTAAGTTAATTTCAAACATTGAACTTAATTCAATGGAGCCTGTCAAGGAAAAAATATTCCCAAAATCCGCGATTGGCCCATAAAAAATGCCTTAAGCATTCTATAATTATAATAAATATGTGGAGACCTTTTTTCTTCAAGCCCAATTATAATTATAGCGCCTCCGCTCGCTCATGCGGTCAAGGC